>QNEL01000661.1 GCA_003645185.1 Candidatus Parabeggiatoa sp. nov. 3 | reverse complement strand
GTCATCACCTTCGGTGTCATCACCTTCGGTGTCATCACCTTCGGTGTCATCATCATCGGTGTCATCACCTTCGGTGTCGTCATCATCGGTGTCATCACCTTCGGTGTCATCACCTTCGGTGTCGTCGGTGTCGTCATCATCAGTGTCATCCGTTTCTTCTACATCCAAACTCGGTATCAAATCAACGGATAAATCATCAGGTGCGCCATCGCCATCATAGTCTTCACCACCGCCATCAAGTGTGAGGGTAACACTACCATCCGTCTTGACCGTCACATCCTCTACCCCAGGTACGGATTCCAGAGCTTCCTCAAATTCTTCAGGTGATTGTAAGGTAGGATAGACAAGTTGTTGGGTACCATCAGCGTACACCACGACTATCATTTCATCAACACCCGGTTCGCCTTCAATATACAAACCTGGTTCCATACCTTCCGGAGCGGGTGTCACAACAGGATCGAACACAACCATCAGCTTTAAATCGCCATCATCTTCTCCGCCCGGTACATAGATGCTGGTTTCGCCATTCTCTCCGATTATGACATCGCTCCCTTCAGGCAGCACTTCTACTAATCCCTCAGGATCCTTAGGCGCAGGATTCACTGGGATTTGCATACCACCTGGAAGTGTCAAGACGAATTGCTCAGTTTCCTCATTGAAACCCACACCCGGCGGCGCATCTTCAGGGCCTTGTACCATGTCATCAGGATCGGGTAAGAGTGCTAACTCAACGCCTTCTTCTGTGTTTTCGGCTATTACAATACCCGTATCCTGTTGTTCAACGGTGTAACCGGTACCTGCCAAAGCCTCATTCATACCCGTTTGTGCATCACCGCTTTCATCGGTGCTACCGCCTAAACCAAAGCCTGTAGTCAAATCAGGCACGTTAACCATCTCCACCCCAACAAGTGCAATCTGTTTAGGGCGTAAAACAATGGGGGCACCAAAACGACGTGTAATACCGTAGCGTTTACCAATTGCCCAGCCTTTTCCTTTAGGCAACAAAGGCATGAGTACTTCAAGAAGCGCCGGATCAAAATTAGCGAGTACTTTAGCCAAATCGTCTTCAGGCATGTTAGCAAATTCGTCAGGATCCACTTCCGCCAACTGTTCAGGGCTAAAAGCTTGAATCGCTTCATCATCAAAGCCAGCGAACTGATCACGCTTCACGCCTTTGAACGCCTTTGGAGGCATTTTCTTGATATGGCCTGGTTTGAGGCCTTTTAAGGCCTTCTTGTCGGCTGAACCGATCTGTTCTGGCGTAAAGCCTGCAGCCGCATCCTCTGGCAAAACTTCAAATTCATTGGAACCAAACGCAGCAATGATCTGAGCGGGCAATTCAGCCAATTTATTGGGGTCAAAGCTTGACACATCGTCAGGATTCACACCCAATTTCTGGAGCTTTTTATTGGGCTTTTTGGGTTTTGGAGGCCGTTTACCAGGTTTACCAGGCCCACCCACTTTTCCGGGTTTCAGTTTTCCGGGCTTCTTACCTTTATCAGGTTTGGCATCGTCAACAGGTTTATCAGGTTTGCCAGCGGGTTTGTCAGCCGGTTTATCAGGTTTGCCAGCGGGCTTGTCACCTTTATCAGGTTTGTCACCTGCGGGTTTGTCACCTTTATCAGGCTTGTCAGCGGGTTTATCACCTTTATCAGGTTTGCCACCGGCCGGTTTATCACCCCCAGCCGATTTACCGCCGCTTGGGCCACCTGCGTCTGGTTTATCAGAGATTTGGACTGGTTTTGGTTTTTCATCCCCCGCACTAGGGCCACCTGCACTTGGTTTATCACCACCTGGGCCACCGGCTGGTTTATCACCACCTGCGGGTTTATCACCACCTGGGCCACCGGCTGGTTTATCGCCACCTGCGGGTTTATCACCACCTGGGCCACCTGCGGGTTTATCTCCACCTGGGCCACCTGCGTCTGGATTCTCAGAGATTAGGACTGGTTTTGGTTTTTCATCCCCCGCACTAGGGCCACCTGCACTTGGTTTATCACCACCTGGGCCACCGGCTGGTTTGTCACCACCTGCGGGTTTATCACCACCTGGGCCACCGGCTGGTTTATCGCCACCTGCGGGTTTATCACCACTAGGGCCACCGGCTGGTTTATCGCCACCTGCGGGTTTATCACCACTAGGGCCACCGGCTGGTTTATCACCACCTGCGGGTTTATCACCACCGGCTGGTTTATCACCACCTGCGGGTTTACCACCACTAGTGCCACCGGCTGGTTTATCACCACCTGCGGGTTTATCACCACCAGTGCTACCGGCTGGTTTATCACCACTTGCTACGGGTTTGCCACCGCTTGGGCCACCCTCTTTCTTTCTCAGATCAATCGCATCGCTTGACAAATAGTTAGCCGTCGCGCCACTGTTGGCTGCTGATAAGCCAGATTCAGCTAAGACTACCGCATTTCCGCCTAGCAACGCTAAGCTGATGGCAACTGATAATGTTGTCTTGTTCATGACTATTATTTCCTTAAAAATTTGATTGAAATTAAACGACAATTCTTATGCAATTTTCATACTGATTTGCCTGATGTCGTGTTTTGCACTTACCTTCAAGCATAGCTCAAGCGGGTTTTGAAAATATAGGGGAAATCCTTAATTTGATATAGAGCAAATCCTCACTCATTTTTATAAGCCTTAATATGATTTAGAATGGGTTAAATCGTGATTATTTTATGAACTTATCACTATGTAATTGATAGGGGAATGGTGGGCAACAAAAACACGTTACCCACCCTACATTTAATTGGGGCCGGCAACAAAAACCGGTTAGCCACACGGAAGGAATGGTGGGCAACAATCTTTACCCACCCTACGAAATGGCAACAAAAACCGGTTAGCCACACGGAAGAAATGGTGGGCAACAAAAACACGTTACCGGCCCCCTACATTTAATTGGTGGGCAACAAAAACACGTTACCCACCCTACGAAATGGCAACAAAAACCGGTTAGCCACCCGGAAGGAATGGTGGGCAACAAAAACACGTTACCCACCCTACGAAATGGCAACAAAAACAGGTTAGCCACCCGGAAGGAATGGTGGACAACAAAAACAGGTTATCCAGCCGGAAGCCTTTTATTGGTTTGATAACAACTCTAAGCGTTTTTTAGCATTTTTGTGGCCTTGTTCAGCGGCTTTTTGATACCAGTGTTCTGCTTGAATGAGATCCGCCTCTACTCCTCTACCTTTTTCGTAGAATCGCCCCAGCTTGAATTGTGCATTTTTGTGCCCTTGTTCAGCGGCTTTGCGATACCAGTCGGCGGCCTGAGTCAAATCGCGTCCGACTTCTTCCCCTTTGGTGTACAACACGCCCAATTTGAATTGCGCGACAGCATTAGCATTCTCGGCTCTTTTGAGGAGTCGATCAAGCAGTTGAGAATGTGTACCACTTTCAGTGGGTTGAGCGGTTTCAGTAACCGTCGTTTTTTCCGGCTCTGGCTTTTCAAGATAATGTTGATACCAGACACCCACTATGCCAAATAAACCCGCAATGATGCCCGCAATGATGCCTGCGATAATCTCTGTTCTACCCGTCATAAAGTGACTCCTTTTGAGTTGTGTTTAAGTGTTTGTTGTGAGTTGAGTTGAAAAAACTATAGCGTTTCCCGATTGCATAAAGTACAAAATCAATCATAAAAAAAATGAAAATGCACAACCCTGAAGGGGTTTTCAGGCTAAAATTTCGCTCCGCGAAATTTTAGCCTGAAAATGTGAATAGCCCCAGGTGCAACCTCAATGCCACCTTCGCCTTCGCCTGGGCGAACACGCAGGTTCGCCCCTACAACCCCTGAATACGTGGGGTTTGGTAGGGGCATACCT
>QNEL01000660.1 GCA_003645185.1 Candidatus Parabeggiatoa sp. nov. 3 | reverse complement strand
TGCTAACTTTGCCTTGCTCCCCGACCTATCGGCGGGAGTGCGACCCGTTTGACCTAAAGTATTGATTTATTAAACTATTTTATAGATTGATGCGTAAAGTCAGGGCGTGAAATGAGTGGTTATAATAGATAATTGGGGTCAGAGTAAAATTAATTCTAATCAAGGGGTCAGAGTAGTTGATTTTGGTTTAGTCATTAATCTGGCCAATTCCAAATATAACAAATAGCTAGAATCTAACTTAGTCTTGCTGGCCGACCTTCGGCGGCAGAAGAACGGTGTTATGCCTTCATGAGAAAACATGGCAATCTCTGAACCAACAATAAAACGCCTTGGAAAATAGGGGACAGACCACATTTATTTTTATAGCTATTTTCCGTTAAAACCTTTTGTTTCCAAACGAATAGTCTTTTCTGTTGAGGAAAAAAATCTAAAACGTGGTCTGTCCCCTATTTATTTTTATTCTTCTTATCTCATAAACGACTTCAGTGCTTATTTACAACATTAACAATTATTACATTTAATTATGAAAATAATACTATGATACCTTCTGATCCGTTTCAGCTTTGGTCAGCTTGGTTTAAAGAAGCTCAAGCAACTGAGCAGACACCATTAGTTGGCGCGCTTGCAACTTCAAATGCTCAAGGCTATCCTTCGGTACGCTTCATGCATTTTCATGCAATTGATGACCAATCTTTTGTCTTTCATACAGATATGTCTAGCCCAAAGAGTGCTGATCTTACACAAAATCCTCAAGCAGCTGTTACGTGGTGGTGGGCCTCTGTGGGTAAACATATCCGAGTGGAAGGCCCAGTATCTCTGGTAAGCCAAGAAAAGGCCGATGCCTTATTCCAAGAATTGCCTCGAAGATTGCAAATCATGATGACAATTTTTGCTCAAAGTAGTGAGCTTCCTTTGGATACTGATGTAGCTAAATTAATGAATATTGAGATTGAAAAATATGGGGATAGTCTGATGCAACGCCCTAATAACTGTGGAGGTTATCGCATTCATCCAGAACGCATGGAATTTTTCCATGTATATGAAACTGAAGTACAAAAAATTGTGAACAACCGCTTTCTTTATTGCAAAAAAAATGAAGCATGGCAATTGACACGCCTTGCACCGTAGTATCTTAAACGTTCAATATATCGAATTTTATACCTGCTAATTGGGCATCCTTCAATCCCGTAAAAAAATAGTGAACAGTTGTTTCGGGAATGGAGTGAAACGGATTTCCCGAAACGATTGTTAAATGTGGATTTCGGGAAATCCACTTCGTTTCATTCCCGAAATAACTGTAAACTACTTTTGAAGGATGCCGCTAATTGTTTAAAAACTAAGTACTGAAGCACAGATTATCGGATATTATGGTTCAGTACTTAGCCAATTTTACTAGTTTTATTTCTAAGGAACCTTTATGTTAGTTCAATTGTTAGTTTTTGGCGTTTCAGCCTATATTGGAAGTAAAGTTTTTCATTACGCAAAAAAATCAAATAAAACGGCAAGTTTGCCAAAGAAAAACAATTTACTCAATAGAAATTTACGTTCCCAACAATTTGATGAAATATCATCAGAGAAAGACCAAAGAGAACGAAACATGATGGAGCAGATGATGAACCGTAATATCGGCATTGCTACTTCCTCTTTAGTATTATCGACAGTAGGTAGCTTACTTTACCGGCCTTTGGCATTATTAAGCGTACCCGGCAGTATATTTGTCGGTTTACCTATTCATCAAAAGACATATCAATCTTTAAAGCGAGGAGAAGTTGGTACAGAAACCCTAGTTTCTATTGTTACGATAGGAGGTCTTCTAAGCGGTTATTATTTTATCATCAGTTTTGCGGTTTTTTTGTTTAGTTTATCTTTTAAATTGTTAAAAAAAGCAACTGAAGATTCCAAAACTAAATTAGTCGATATATTCAGAAAACAGCCTTTTTATGCTTGGGTTATAACAAATGGTATCGAAATTCAAATAGCTGTTAAAGATTTAAAAACTGGTCAAGTGGTGATCGTCAACGGTGGAGAAATTATTCCTGTGGATGGCATGATTACAGAAGGTTTAGCAAATATTGATGAACATCATTTAACCGGCGAATCTAGGCCCAACGAAAAAGTGCAAGGAGATCAAGTTTTTGCTTCAACAATTGTTTTATCCGGAAAAATTTATGTTGCTGTTGAAAGGACTGGTAATGAGACTACTGTAGCCAAAATTGGCAAAATTTTAAACAATACTGTTGAATTTAAAGCCTCTACTCAATTACGTGCCGAAAGTCTGGCTAACAAAACTGTTATACCAACTTTAATTGTTAGTGGACTGGCCTTCCCTATTCTGGGACCTCTTGGGTCTCTGGCTATAGTCAATGCACATTTTAAGGATAAGATGACAATTGTCGCTCCTATTAGTATCATGAATTTTCTTAACATCGCTTCTCAAAAAGGCATTTTAATTAAAGATGGGCGCACGCTTGATTTATTGAATCAAGTAGACACAATCGTTTTTGACAAAACTGGGACTTTGACGGAAGAACAACCACAAGTCGGAGAAATTTACCCAAGCGTCAGTTATGCAAAAGAAGAAGTTTTAAAATGGGCGGCTGCGGCTGAACAAAAACAACAACATCCTATTGCTAAAGCTATTTTAAAAGCAGCCCAGACATTGGAAATTCCAAACATTGATGAAACCGAATATAAAATAGGTTATGGTTTGACAGTGAAAATAAATAATAAATGGATTCGATCCGGCAGCCTTCGTTTTATGGAACTAGCAAAAATTCATATTCCCTTCCATATCCGAAAAATTCAAGCACATTGTCATGAAATAGGCCATTCCTTAATTTTAGTTGCGGTTGATAATATTGTTATTGGTGCGATTGAATTGTTACCGGTCGTGCGTTCTGAAGTAAAAAAAGTGATTTCTCAATTACGGCAATGGCCGAGTATTAAAACAATATATATTATTTCTGGTGATCATGAAATTCCCACGCAAAAACTGGCCCAATCACTTAACATTGACCGTTATTTTGCAGAAACTCTGCCAGAGCAAAAAGCTGAAATCATCGAACAGTTGCAAAATGAAGGTAAATTTATTTGTTATATCGGTGATGGTATCAACGATTCAATTGCGCTCAAAAAATCCCAAGTTTCTATCTCATTGCGTGGTGCATCAACTGTAGCGATTGACACCGCTCAAATAGTTTTGATGGATGGTAGTTTGACACAATTAATCTCAGTATTTGAATTAGCCCAAGATTTTCATAAAAATATTAATGTTGCATTTGCAACGGTGATTTTACCGACGATAATTGGTGCTGGAGGTGTTTTTTTTCTGCATTTTGGGCTTATTCAAACTATTTTTTTAAATTGGGTAGGGTTGGCAGCTGGAGTGTCGAACGCAACACTGCCCTTGCTCAAACATAAGCAACTTCAAAAAGCAAAATAGGGGACAGACCTAGGGTGTTAAATCTGTCGTAAAATGGCCAATAATTTTTCACCATGAAATTGTTCTTTATATATTTAACTATTTGATTATTATAGAAAAATAAACATAGGACGGAACAAAAGTATAGTGAAAAATTGCGCAAAATCTTGACAAATTTAACAGCCTAGGACAGACCACATTTAAAATCTGGCCCAAATATTTAATTCTAACAAAGCCTTGCAGCCGTCGTGCCAAGCTAAATCCGAAATCTTGGAATTAATTGTAAAATTATGAAATAGATTGTAATAATTGGGGTCAGAGTAAAATTAATTCTAACTAATCCTTGCTCCCGACGCAAAAAGCCGCGCGGGAGAAGAGCGGTGTTAGAAGGTATGCTCGTTGAACACATTGCTTTACCTGCTAACT
>QNEL01000659.1 GCA_003645185.1 Candidatus Parabeggiatoa sp. nov. 3 | reverse complement strand
GTCATTTTTTATCGAAAACTGACACTAAAAATAGCTTGAAACCTATAAATTTTAGGCGGTTAATAAAATAATTATCAGCCAAAAACCAGGACTCGTTTTTAGGACTATTTCGACAGCCTAGTATTGACCTCTTCCCCCAATGACTTGGCGAATTTTCTGCCACGTTCTATTTTATAGTCGCCAACAACCAGTGAATGGGGGCCAAATAAACGCACGACTTGTCTGCAAATAAATTGACCAACACCACCTGATGCACCAGCGACTAGCACACGCTTTGTCTCAGATGATTTCATATTCTTTTTCAATTTTCCAATTCATTTAGGATTGACGCATTGACAGATTTAAACTTTTATGCTCTCGCTTAAATACCAAGGGTTTAATATTGTGACTGATAACTCAATTTCACGCAAAAGTATAGCTTCGCTCAACTTTTGCGTGGCATCAGATTTTTAACCCTTTTTATATGGTGTAATATTATTTTCAACCAATTGATTTTTATTGAGAATTTCACATTTCACGCAAAAGTATAGCTTCGCTCAACTTTTGCGTGAAATACAGTTTTGCGCGCAAAACTTTTGCGTGAGCCTTCGGTGCGCGAAGCTAAATATATTTATTATAAATTTGTCAATGCGTAAGTCCTATCATTATTCAAATGACTCTATACAAAAACGCTTTTTGGATGAATACCAAAAATAGTGTCCATCCAAAAACGCTATCAATAACTTATTCGGCACTTGGGTCATTGAATGGAATTGATTAAATCATCAATTTTGAAGCAAAATAAATACAAAAATTAAAATAATTAAAATTTTTTGATTTCCAATGAGCTTGACAAATAGGGGCAACCACAAGGGATTGCCCCTACATACCCATTTTTTGTAGGGCAATCCCTTGTGGCTGCTCTTGTGTGAAGCTTTCTAAACGATACGACCCAAGTGCCACTTATTCTTAAGGGGCAATACCAAAGGAATAGCCCCTTCAACAATTATTCAACGGGGCAATCCGTAGCGTAAGCCCCTCCGTTTCAACAATTAAAGTAAATGCGACACAAGTCCATCAGCCAATTTAGGTTCAAACCAAGTTGATTTAGGGGGCATAATTTTTTCGGCATCGGCAACGGCCATCAAGGCTTGCATACTGGTAGGATACAGAGCAAAGGCAAGGGCCATCTCGCCGCTATTAACCCGCTTTTCTAATTCCGCTAACCCGCGAATACCGCCAACAAAATCAATACGTTTATCGCGACGCTGATCAACAATGCCTAACACCGGGGCCAAAAGATGATCACTTAATAAACTCACCTCAAGGCTGGCCACCGGATCATCTGTCGGTATTTTGTCAGCATGACATTTTAAGTGATACCATTGCCCACTCAAGTACATACCCAATTCGCCGCTGTTCTGCGGTTTAACCGCATTTGAACTCGGACTCACATCAAAACTTGAAGCGACCCGACTGATAAATTCGGAGACACTCAAACCATTTAAATCTTTGACAACTCTGTTATAATCCAAAATTTGTACTTGGTTGTCTGGAAACATCACAGTGAGAAAATAATTATAGGGTTCCTCACCAGTATGCTGTGGATTATAGTTCTGCCGTTTTTCGGTTACACGGGCCGCAGCGGCCGAGCGATGATGTCCGTCGGCAATATACAAACAATCCATAGCATCAATGGTTGTCGTAATCGTGTCTATAAGACTTGGCTCCTCTACAACCCAAAGGGTATGAACCACACCATCATCGGCTGTCTGATTAACGACAGGCGGGGGTAAAGTCACCGTCTTGACAAGCGCGTCGATGACCGAATGTTGTTTATAACTCAAAAAAACGGGGCCCGTTTGCGCGTTAAGCGCATCAATTTGACGTACCCTATCATCTTCCTTCTCTGGCCGAGTCAATTCATGTTTACGAATACGATTACTGTTATAATCAGCCACATTCGCAACCGCCACTAAACCGATTTGCTGATGATTGCCCATCTTCAAACCATACAAATAATAACAAGGTACGGCATCTTGTTGAAGGATGCCAGCATTGAGCATCTTTTGCCAATTCTCAACCCCTTTGGCATACACCGCATCGCTAAACGGATCGGTATCAGGCGGCAAATCAATTTCGGGTTTAGAAATATGTAGAAAACTCCAAGGTAGCCCGTCAGCACGTTGACGTGCTTCCTCACTATTCAGTACATCATAAGGCGGTGCAATGACATCAGTGACATAAGACAGATTCGGACGTAAAGCAGCAAAAGGACGAATGAGCGACATTAAAAACTCCTTATTGAAATTAATGGATTAATGGTTAAGGGTTAAACCCTTACGGGTTTTGTTATTTTAGCTTAGTTTCACAAAATTTATTGGATATTTGACATGCCTATTAAACAACCTTCAGATCCCTTTATTAGGAACAGAATCAAAGTCGTCGGAAATGCTCACCCAGCCACAAAATGGGCAACGATCATTGGCATCGTTGTCATTGTCGGCTCACTTGGGGCAGGAGCAATAGGTTATTTTTCCCCTGAAACCTTTCAAAAAATGAACCTATTTGGCGGCACAACAACCGCTGACAATTCAAACAACACAACAAAGAGTACACCAACCACCGCGCCTGACAGTGCCTTCCCCCCTCAAGTCACAACAGAAGGCCCTGAAACAAGCGCAAAGGCATCACAAGAAACGGCCGCGCCAGTCGTGCAACCTGAACCCGTTCCCCAACCACCCATAGTCACCCCATCGGTGTCTCAGACACCTACGGAGTCAGCGAACCGCGTTACCGCTTTAGCTAACCCCCCTGTCACAAGCCCAAAAGTGGTTTTGAAACAGGCTGAACCAGCGCCTGAATTAGACGCACACAACTCAAAAAAGGTCAAACGCTTATTAGCAGAGGCCGAAGATCAGATTGCCAAATTGCGACTCACATCGCCTCAAGGTGACAATGCTTATGAAACTTATCAAGCTGTCGCCAAAATCGCGCCATTACACGCGCAACCGGTGTTAGATTCTATCGTGACTTGGTATTTTCAGCAAGGCGAAAAGTATATTCGCAAAGGTAGGCTGACTCAAGCAAAGCGTCGCAGTGCTTATGGCATGTACCAAAAAATGAGTGAAATTGCACCTCACCATCAGCATACCCAAACACTGTTCAACAAGATTTTTGACGCACTCAAGCAACGTGCACAGTGGCAAATCGAAAACGATGGCCTGATAGCCCCCAAAGATAAGAATGCCTATAGCACTTATCAAGAAATGCTGACCATTGCCCCCGATGCACAAGACACGCAACGTTTATTCAATACAATTATTGATCACTTGCTTGCCAGGGCGAAAGGGCAAATGGCAAAAAAGAACTACACCACGCCAAACAATGACAACGCCGCTTATACCTATAAGCAGATATTAAAAATATCGGAAAACAACCCCGAAGCCCTAGAGGGAATCAATAAGATTGTTAAAGAATATTACAAATTGGCCATCACAAAACGGGATCAAGGCCGATATAAGGGCAGTATGACTTGGATTACACGAGGCCTACTGGTTGATCCGGATAATCCAGAACTCAATCAATTGAGACTCGAAGTGAGAGAAAAATTGCGCTAGATCAGTTATCAGTTATCAGTTCCACGCAAAAGTTTTGCGCGCAAAACAATTATCTTGATTTCGAGTTCAAGATTTATCTTGACTTGGAGTTCAAGATTTATCAGTTATCAGTTCCACGCAAAAGTTTTGCGCGCAAAACTGTATTTCACGCAAAAGTTTCGCTTCGCTGTACTTTTGCGTGAAATGTGGAAATCAATTATCAGTTATCAATTATCTTGATTTCGAGTCCAAGATTTATCTTGACTTGGAGTTCAAGATTTATCTTGACTTGGAGTTCAAGATTTATCT
>QNEL01000658.1 GCA_003645185.1 Candidatus Parabeggiatoa sp. nov. 3 | reverse complement strand
GGAATCATATAATCGGGTAGCCGTTCTTTCAGAAAATCACGTAATGCTGTATTTTCAATGACTTGCCCTTGATGCGGTACGAGATAGGCGACTAAACG
Organism: Candidatus Parabeggiatoa sp. nov. 3; assembly: GCA_003645185.1. Taxonomy (GTDB): domain Bacteria; phylum Pseudomonadota; class Gammaproteobacteria; order Beggiatoales; family Beggiatoaceae; genus Parabeggiatoa. The sequence continues at coordinate 3,790 of QNEL01000658.1, read as the reverse complement.
CTTGTCCGTCTTTGACGCTTCATGGACAATCACGGCATTTTCTGTCACCAAAGGATGCTGAGCCAACACCGCTTCAATTTCACCCAATTCAATCCGAAAACCACGAATCTTGACTTGGTTATCTATGCGTCCCAAGTATTCAATATTACCATCGGGTAGATAGCGGGCTAAGTCGCCGGTTTTATACAGGCGTGAATTAGGATCATCACTAAACGGATTGGATATGAATTTTTCGGCGGTTAATTCAGGGCGATTAAGGTAGCCCCGAGCTAAGCCAGCACCACCGATGTGTAATTCACCGGGTATTCCAATGGGGAGCGATTGTAAAAAATTATCCAGTATATACAATTGCGTATTGGCAATCGGACGACCAATTGGCACTGCACCTTCTTTAGGTGTCTTGGCATCTACCTCGTAAACGCAACATCCCACTACAGTTTCAGTCGGACCATATTCATTAATAATTCGCGTTTCCGGCGCACCAATTTTCCATAATGATAGACTTGAGCCAAATAATGCCTCTCCTCCCAAGATGAGAAAACGGGTTTTACCTAACAATTCTTCTTGAGGTAACAAGGTATTAAGTATTTCTAAGTGAGCTGGGGTAAACTTGACAAAACTCCAATTTTGACCAGATTGTATGGCGGTAAGAATCGCATCCGGTTCGTCCGAACCGGGTAGAAGTAAGATTCGTTGCCCTACTAATAAAGGTAAAAATAAACTCGTGATGGTTGCATCAAATCCAAGCGGTGAATGAACCGGTGCCCCTAAGCCCGATGCCACTTGATAATGTTCAAGACTCCAGCTAAGGTAATTGACCAATCCTTGGTGAATAATCAGAGTGCCTTTAGGTTTTCCGGTTGAACCAGATGTATAAATCACATAGGCCAAATTTTTTGGCCCTACCTCACTTCTGATATTTTCTTCAGCGAACTGTGAAAGTGTTTTTACCTCAACATCTAAACAAACTACCAGCGCCTGAGTTTCTGGCAGTTTCTTTTTTAGGCTTGATTGAGTCAACAACACCGGAATCTGTGCATCCTCTAACATAAACGCTAAACGTTCGGTTGGATAAGCCGGATCAAGTGGCAAGTATGCGCCCCCCGCTTTGAGAATGCCTAATAGCCCAATCACCATTTCAATTGAACGCTCAACGCAAATTCCCACCAAGACTTCCGGTTTGACACCCAAAGTTTGCAGATAGTGGGCCAGTTGATTGGCTTTGGTATTTAATTCTCTATAAGTCAGTTGTTGATTTTCAAATACCACCGCAACGGCTTCCGGCGTTATTTCAACTTGAGCCTCAAATAATTGATGGATACATTTATCTTTGGGATAATCCGCTTGGGTATCATTCCATTCCACCAATTGATGCCGTTCCAGTGAAGTTAGCAGAGGTAATTCTGAAATGCGCTCAAGTGGGTTTGTCACAATACCTTCGAGCAATGTCTGAAAATGCCCAATCATTCGTTCAATCGTGGCAGCCTCAAATAAATCGGTACTGTATTCGATACGACCAATAATATCAAAGGTTCTTTCCTCAAAGGAAAGGGACAAATCAAACCGTGCGGTATTGGTGTCAATACCATCATCATATTGGTACGATTTCCAATCCAAATCAGAATCAAGGGCTGACATCACCGGGGGTTCAACCGTCAATGCGACTTCAAAGAAGGGATTTTGGTTGGCATTTCGCGCCGGATTGAGGACTTCTACTAGTTTTTGGAAAGGTAAATCATGGTGACTATAAGCCCCTAATGTGACTTCACGTACACGCGCCAGTAATTGTTTGAAAGTGGGGTTTCCAGACATATCGGTGCGTAGTACCAAAGTATTGACAAAATTCCCCATCACATTCTCAAGTTCAGGTCGATTGTGGCAATCGAAAACACTCCCGATGACCATGTCATCTTGCCCACTGTAGCGGTAAAGCAACGTGTTAAAGGTAGCCAACAGAGTCATAAATAGAGTGACACTTTCTTGCCGGTTCAGTTGTTTGAGTTTTGTCGTCAAGCTTTGAGACAATGTAAAATTCTGTTTGGCCCCTCGAAAAGTGGGTTTCACCGGGCGCGGGTGATCGGTTGGCAACTGTAACATTGGCGGGTTGTTGCCAAGTACGGTTTTCCAGTAAGAGAGTTGCTCTTCAAAAGTCTGTTGTCGTTGCCAATAGGCAAAATCAGCGTACTGGATGGGCAATTCTGGCAGTGGTAAATATTCGCCGGCTGCGAGAGTCTTGTAGAAGGTGATTAATTCTTGCATAAATATATTGTATAGGCAAAAACCATCAGCGATAATGTGATGCGCAGTAACAAACAACCGGAATTGAGCTTCATCAATTTGGACTAAAATGGCTCGCACCAAAGGCCCTTCGGTGAGAACGAAAGGCCGTTTGGCTTGTTCATTTGCCAAAAGTAGGGCTTCGGCTTGTTCATGCGGAACCGTCCTCAGATCAATAATGGGCAGCTTAAGTTTTGGGGGCAAAATAATAATATTCTGAACCGGTTGCCCATCTTTAATCACAAAAGTTGTTCGCAGAATTTCGTGACGTTTGATAATTTCGCTGAAGCTTTGTTCCAAAGCCGTCACGTTGAGTGTACCATTAATATGAATGGCTGTGGATTCGTTATAGAAAGGAATACCCGGGTTAACTTGAACCAAAAACCATAGTTGTTCTTGAAAATAAGACAACGGTAATTTTTGTGGTCTAGAAATGGGTTGGATAGTCTGGACGAGTTGATCGTTAGGTTCGCGCTCACGATTCATTTCAATCTGTTGGACAAGTTCAGCTATGGTAGGAGATTCAAACAATTCCCGCAAAGGCAATTCAACGCCAAAGCGATCACGGAGCCGTGAGATAACTTGGGTAGCGAGCAAAGAATGCCCACCCAATTCAAAAAAGCTGTCATGAATGCCGACTTGTTCACCCCCCAAAACTTCCGCCCAAATATCCGCCAACGATTTCTCATTCGGTGTCCGAGGCGCGACAAACGTTTTTTCTGATACCTGAAATAGGTGGGTTTCGCTTCGCTCTACCCACCCTACAAGTGCGCGACGATCTATCTTACCATTTGGCGTAAGTGGCAAAGTATCAATTGTGACAAAGGCCGATGGTATCATATAATCGGGTAGCCGTTCTTTTAAAAAATCACGTAGTGCTGTATTTTCAATGACTTGCCCTTGATGTGTTACGATATAAGCGACTAAACGCTTGTCCGTTTCAGATGCTTCATGAACAATCACGGCATTTTCTGTCACCAAAGGATGAGTCGCCAACACCGCCTCAATTTCCGACAGTTCAATCCGAAAACCCCGAATCTTGACTTGGTTATCTATGCGACCCAAATATTCAATATTGCCATCCGGTAGATAGCGAGCTAAATCGCCGGTTTTGTAGAGGCGTGAATTAGGCTCATCATCAAAGGGATTGTTGATAAATTTTTCGGCGGTTAAATCGGGGCGGTTGATATAGCCACGAGTGAGCGCAACACCACCAACATGAAGCTCTCCGGAGATACCGATGGGAACTGGTCGAGCGTTTTTATCAAGTATATAAAGACGATTATTGGCTGAAGGTTTACCAATAGGAATATTGGAGCGGCTCATCTCCTTCCAAACTTCTTGATTGCCGAGAGCAAATATGGCGCAGTTAATTGTCGCTTCAGTTGGACCATAGCCGTTATACATCAGACATTCATCGTTAACTATAGCAAATAGGCTATTAACTATGTCCGGAGTTAATGTTTCTCCACCCAGATGGAGAATTTTCAGCGATTCCATTTTCTTGCCACTG
>QNEL01000657.1 GCA_003645185.1 Candidatus Parabeggiatoa sp. nov. 3 | reverse complement strand
GCTGGCACAATGCCGTAAAAGCGTGGCAAAGGCCGGTGCAACGGCCCCTTCGGTGCTGATGTTTAAATCAGAAAGGGCCGCTATTTCTTGGTAAAACGTTTTGATGACTTTGTGGGTGGGTTTGAGGTTTAAACGTAACATGTTGTTTTAAAAAAGATTGTATGACATTTTTACCGTTTTGCTGACTCTGATAATATGCGTTGTTTTATAATCCATACAATATCAGTGTGCAAGCCAATTTTTTCTTTGACGGTTCGGGTGAGTAATCTACGAAAATGTTCTACTCTTATTTTTGTTTTTGGTTCACTAGTGTATTGGTATAAAATTTGATGCAGAAGGTGTTTTCCATCAATCACTTGATAGGCATTATCTATGCGGTCTAATTTGGATTGAATGATGACTTCCTTTTCTACTATTTTTTGTTCGACTTTTGCCAAATCCAAATTTAACCGTTTGGCACTTTGTTGAATAATGTTTGCCCTATCACTCATGATATAGCCTTCTTGAAAATATTTTGCCCCAGTAGAGGCTTCATGAATAACCCAATTGGCTGCAATCAGTGTTTTTAAGTCTTCACAAAGTTTGAGCAAGTTTTTTTCCATAATACTTGAATCAAAAACCTTGAAAGATTTTGAAGGGTATATTCTTAATTCTTCCCATACCGCAAAAGGTTCCAATAAATAATTTTCAATGGCGTAACGTCTCAAAATAAATAAGTGCGCCGAGTTATCGCTAAGAGAGGCATTCACTTCTTCATCAGTGCGAAAATCACGATCAATAATCCCATAGACTTCTCCCTTAGTGCTTTTTTCAAGGGTTTCTTTAAGAAAAGTCTCTACATTTGAACAACCGCCAGGAGCATGAAAATAAATCTCATTCAAATCTTCCTTAAACCATTCTTCAAAGACTTCAAGATCATCTTTTCCTTCCAATAAAACCAGTTTACGGTTGCCGGCTTCAAATAATATCGTGGTGAGTTCTGGTGATAATTGATTTATTATACGTGTCGTCATGTTTCATTAAAATTCTGTTAATATTCGTGTGCCCTTTTCGCCAAAAATTTTCAAAAAAGTGGGTTGATGAGTTGTGACTATTAATTGGAATGGAATTTGTCGTTGTAATTGTAATAAGTTTTGAGCCAAGCGATGCTGAAAAGCAGGATGAAGGCTATTTTCAATTTCGTCAAGCAACACAACACTCCCAGGAATAAGCCGCCGCCGTAGTTCAAGCAACAGGATTAAAAGATTTTGTTCACCAGAACTTAATTGATTAAAGGCATGTGTACTACCATCGCGTGTTTTTACCTTAACACTCAAGGTTTTACGATGAATAGAAAACGTTTTACCTTCAAAGTTGAGTTGATTAAGCATATCAATGACGAATTGAAAAATTTCAGGTTCGGCATAGTCTAACCAAATGAGATAACTTTCTAATGAACCTAGAAAACTTGAATGGTTTTGGTAGCGATAACACCATTGATATTTGACTTCTTCACGATGTATTTGTTCCCCTGTCACGGGCAATAATTCACGATGATGAGGAAAATAAAGTATAGATGGGAAAATATTCGGTTTGTTTGATGATAAATTGATGGGTTGTTCTTCATTTAACCTGATAGAGTCGTACAGGTGTTGACTCATATCGGAGCATTGTAAACCCCAATCATGATTAACCCTATTTAAGACTATGCCATGTTTATTCCCTTGAGAAATCGCCTCTGTCAAAATCGGTGGGTTATCAAAAAAAACAGATGTTTTTTTGCCATCAATGAGCAATTCCAGTTCAGCATATTCTGTATACATTAAAATATTTTGAATAGCTTTAAATAGTCCACCTTGTGTCGTGATGAGTCGTGTATCCTGAATTTTAAATAACGCCAATAACGCAAAAATCAGTTCCAACGCAGTTGTTTTACCACTACCATTGGCACCCCCTAACACAATAACTGATTCTGGTTGTCCATTATCGGTAAACTCTATTTTGACATCCTTCAATGCACCGCAATTTTTGACGGTGAGCGATAATATGTTGATTTGCATATTGATTTTATCAATCCTATCATTTTTTAAAAAGGGTTTAGCGTCGCGAATACCCCTGAAAACCTGACCGGTTTTAAAAACCTGTCAGGTTTGGTTTGATCTGTAAATTTAGGGATCGTCTTCCAGAGTGAATGGTACATTAAGCTATTGAATCAATTAAACTTGATATCTCATATCACGCTTTATTTCAGAACAACCCATTTATGAAATGTAATCCTGCAAAAACTGATGATAGAAATCTATTCTTTTTTGCACCGCATTTGAACCCGTATATCTACCATCAAAAATAGATTTATCCGTGCGATGAGCGGATAATTTTGGTTTGACATATAAGTTTTGTTTGATTATTTTCGCTTGACGTATCAATTTCTCTTTATTCTCGATGTTTCTAGCAAAAGCCTGCATCATTGCATCATAAATGGTTTTAGTGGGTGATTTATAGGCTTTTCCAATCGGAGGTAATAAAAAGGCAGATTCACCAAAAATATCATAAACGACTTCAATAGTCTCATTGAAAAGTATTTCTAATTGTTCTCGTGTCTGATCTGGATAATGATTAGCTTGTTTTAAATAGTCATCCAAAAATTTTTCGACTGTCATGCCCCTAAATTCATCAATATGACGATAGGCAAAAAATCGCAAAACTAATTCAACCTCCTCCATTTTACGATAACGTTCATCTTCAAGTAGCTTCTCTGATTCACTTTCTAAAGGGAGTTTCCACATTTTACGAAACAAAGGATTTTGACCCAGTTTTATACAAAGCTGATTGAATTTGCCATTATGTAAAGCATTCCTGGTTTCTTGAGGGGTTAATTTTTCGCCACCACTATTTAATCTTTCAAATACGATCTGTTTCAGAAATTCAGCTTCATCATTACTCTTGGCCGTTTCTTGTAATAATATAATCGAAGAGAGATAACGCCTATCTATACCTCTTCTGACTTGCTCTGGTAAATCTTGATATTTTCTACCGTTGAGTTCCTGCCAATATTCAAGTCCTTCTAATTCAAATGCGCCCGTATAAAAATCATAGATAGCTGTGAGCCTTTGTAAACCATCCATGACTTCATAAAAAGAATAATCGACTTCATACAAAAAAATGGGCGGAATAGGTACATTCATAATGAAGTCGGCCGCGATAAATCGTGCCATGCAACAACGCAGTCTAGTTGCCCAAGTTGCCCAAGGCCAAAAATAGATAAATTCTGGACACCTGAACTTTTGAACAAAACTATATTTCACGCAAAAGTTTCGCGTAGCGAAACTGTATTTCACGCTAAAGTTTCGCTCGCGAAACTTTAGCGTGAAATGTGAAATAATGAACAGTCAATGTTCACGCCAGTTTTGAGTTTTACTGATATTAATGATTCTATTAAACGCGATTTTCTAACTTTATCCCATCTTTTTCTGCGTTGATATTCAGGGTTTAAATTATATTTATCACCAGAAAGCATCGTTTTTATAGTGTCAAGCGGATAACGCGCTTGTTCGGTTACGATTCTTATTTCGCCTTTTTTATATTTCTCGTTTATTTCATCATCAGAGAACAAATTTTGGGCATTTTCTCTTTCCTTTTTAAAACTAAATGACTCGCCTGAAAATAAAAGGAATTTGAAATTCATATTTTTTCCTGTTATGTAAGAAAGAAGAATAAAAATAAGTAGTTGATTTTGTTAAATATTTTTTAATGTTCAGTTGTTCAGTTTTAGAGGTCAATATGGGTGAAATGAGTGTTCAATTGTTCCATTTTAAAATATCAACGAGAGGCCAATGAGTGTTCAACTGTTCAATTTTCATAAGATTTTAATGGAAAAAGGAAAGAAATTGGATAATAAAGAAGTTTTAATTACTTTCGAAAAGTTGGAGAGTAAAAAGT
>QNEL01000656.1 GCA_003645185.1 Candidatus Parabeggiatoa sp. nov. 3 | reverse complement strand
GCACCCAGATTCTTTTTTTGATAAAAAACGGGCTCAAAAGTTAATCATGCAGTAGATTTGCGTAGCAATGCAAATCAATGCCAGAAACGTGATGTACCAGTAGAGACGCTTCGCTACGCAAATCAGCGATGCATAGCAAATCAGCGATGCATAGCAAATCAGCAATGCATAGCAAATCAGCGATGCATAGCAAATCAGCGATGCATAGCAAATCAGCGATGCATAGCAAATCAGCGAGGCATCGCGTCTCTACAGGTATTCAGATTTTTAAGTGTTTGAATAGACACAGAAGTTGAGTGCGTAACATCAGTCATTAAGTATTAATAACGATAATGCTCAGGTTTATACGGCCCTTCTATTGGCAGATTCAGATAATTAGCCTGTGCCGATGTCAGTTCTGTCAACTTGACCGATAATCGTTTCAAATGCATACGCGCCACCTTTTCATCAAGATGTTTTGGCAACACATAAACCTTCTTTTCATATCGCTCGTGATGATCCCACAATTCAATCTGGGCAAGCACCTGATTCGTAAACGAGTTGGACATCACGAAACTCGGATGGCCGGTTGCACAGCCTAAATTAACCAAGCGGCCTTCTGCTAACACTATCAAGCGTTTACCATCGGGGAAAATCACATGATCAACCTGCGGTTTGATGTTTTCCCATTCGTATTCACGTAACGATGCGATATCAATTTCAGAATCAAAATGGCCAATATTACACACTATCGCTTGATCTCTCATCTGCTTCATATGTTCAAGCGTTATCACGCTCACATTGCCCGTTGTCGTCACAAAAATATCCGCAAGTGGCGCGGCCTCTTCCATAGTCACTACGCGGTAGCCTTCCATTGCCGCTTGCAAAGCGCATATCGGATCAATTTCTGTCACCCATACCGTCGCCCCAAAACCCCGAAAAGCTTGCGCGCAGCCTTTGCCCACATCTCCATAACCTAACACTAGCCCGATTTTACCGGCAATCATCACATCTGTCGCACGTTTAATGCCATCCATCAACGATTCACGGCAACCGTACAAATTATCAAATTTGGACTTCGTCACTGAATCATTCACATTAATAGCGGGCACTTGCAATGAGCCATCGCCCATCATTTCATAGAGGCGATGTACGCCTGTCGTCGTTTCCTCAGAAATACCCTTGACATTTTTCAGCAAATCGGGGTACTTCTCATGCATCACTTGAGTCAAATCACCCCCATCATCTAAAATCATATTGGGCCGCCAATCACCGGGCCCAAATATGCTTTGTTCGATGCACCACCAAAATTCTTCTTCAGACTCACCTTTCCAAGCAAAAACGGGGAGGCCTTGATCGGCAATAGCCGCCGCGGCATGATCTTGAGTAGAAAAGATATTGCAGGATGACCAACGTATGGAAGCCCCCAAAGCGATCAAGGTTTCAATCAACACCGCCGTTTGTATCGTCATGTGCAAACAACCCGCAATGCGAGCGCCTGAAAGGGGTTTTTGATCCGCATACTCCTCGCGCAACTGCATCAAGCCGGGCATTTCTGTTTCAGCGATAGCGATTTCTTTACGCCCCCACTCTGCCAAATTGATATCGGCCACTTTATAATCGGGATTCATGTTAATAATCGGTTGTGTACTCATCTTTTCTCCTACATTATTACAATTAACTATTTCACATTTCACATTTCACGCAAAAGTTTCGCGAAGCGAAACTTTTGCGTGAGCCGAAGGCCAGCGAAGCTAAATACAGTTTTGCGCGCAAAACTTTTGCGTGAAAAACAATTAAAGCCCAGCCGCTTCGCGCAAACTGTCCACCTTATCCGTGCGTTCCCAAGTAAACTGCTCTTCTTCACGTCCAAAATGCCCATAAGCTGCCGTCTGTTCATAAATCGGGCGCAATAAATCAAGCATCGCTACCAAACCCCGTGGACGTAAATCAAAATGCTCACGCACTAATTGTGTTAAACGGGCTTCTGGTATTTTGCTCGTTCCAAAGGTTTCCACGCGAATCGAAGTCGGTTCGGCAACGCCAATCGCATAAGAAACCTGAATTTCACACCGTTCTGCCAATCCCGCTGCCACGATGTTTTTTGCGACATAGCGCCCGGCATAAGCGGCAGACCGATCCACTTTGGAAGGGTCTTTACCCGAAAACGCGCCGCCACCGTGCCGGGCCATACCGCCATAAGTATCCACGATAATTTTGCGCCCCGTTAAACCGCAATCACCGACAGGGCCACCAATGACAAAACGCCCCGTCGGATTGATGTACACCCGCGTATCTTTATCAATCCATGACTCAGGTAATACCGGTTTAATGATTTCATCCATGACGGCTTCATGTAAAGCCTTATTGTCGATGTCTGGCGCGTGTTGGGTAGACAAAACCACAGCATCAATGCCCGTCGGCTTGCCATCGACATAGCGGAATGTGACTTGACTTTTGGCATCAGGACGTAACCAAGGCAATATACCCAGCTTACGCACCTCGGCTTGACGTTTGACTAAACGATGGGCGTAGGTAATCGGGGCGGGCATTAAGACATCCGTTTCATTACTGGCATAGCCAAACATCAGACCTTGATCGCCAGCACCTTGCTCATGATCTTCGGCTTCGTCTACGCCCATAGCAATATCAGAGGATTGTTTCCCAAGGCCTGATAATACTGCACAAGAGGCCCAATCAAAACCCATATCTGAACTGTTGTAGCCAATTGTTTTCACCGTCTTACGCACAATCTCTTCCACATCGATTTGGGCACGAGTCGTAATTTCACCTGCAACCATGACCATACCGGTTTTAACCAGGGTTTCGCATGCCACACGCGATTTGGCATCTTGCGTTAACAAGGCATCCAAAATGGCATCAGAAATTTGGTCAGCCATTTTATCAGGATGACCTTCCGAGACGGACTCAGATGTAAAAAGTAATGTTTCAGACATATTAATAATATCTCTTTTGGTGGGGTGTAAATAGCAAAACCGAGCATTATAGCACAACGAACAATGAACAATGCTCAATGATCAATCAAGGTTTTGAGAACGGATGTGATCATTGAAGTGTTTATTGATATTAGAGGCCTTAAATCATTCACATAAGCGATAAGCCCTACATTCATCACACCTTAAGTTCGATGAAAGGTAGGATAAAAAAACAGGGTGGCATCGAATATTATTTTCATAAGATTAAATAATTCAATAACTTATATGACAGCGGTTGATAATGAACTGATTTTTAAAGGGTAATGGCATGATTATTTAGCCTAAAACTTTTTACAACAAATCTTTTATGCGACTTATTTGCATTGTGTATTGTGCCATTTATCAAAGTCATTAAATTTCGATAAGTCTTTGATTGATTTAAATATATTATAAATTTATGGGTGAGAAAGATAATTGATTATGGTATTTTAAATACCAAACTGCTGTGAAGGGTGTGATGAATGTAGGATAAGCCATTCAAGTCATGAATTTTGAACCAAACTCATAAAATGCTGCTTACGCATTGACAACAATAAAAATATATTTCACGCAAACGTTTTGCGCGCAAAACGTTTGCGTGAACCGAAGGTCAGCGAAGCTAAATTCTCAATAAAAATCAATTGGTTGACAATAATATAACACAATATAAAAATGGTTGAAAATCTGATTTTCACTTAACAAGTGTTTGCGTGAAATTCACATTTCACGCTGACCTTCGATCAGCGAAGCTAAATGTGAAATTGAGTTATCAGTCACAATTTTAAACCCTTGGTATTTAAGCGAGAGCATAAAAGTTTAAATCTGTCAATGCGTCAGTCCTATGCTTGTTTTAAATTCTAGTACAGGATCGCTCCAATCCCCATACCATTGGAAAACCAGGGCAACCACAAGGGATTGCCCCTACGGGCGAATTGTAGGGGCAATCCCTTGTGGTTGCCCCTAGGTGGT
>QNEL01000655.1 GCA_003645185.1 Candidatus Parabeggiatoa sp. nov. 3 | reverse complement strand
TTAAATCGCGACGGTTTTGCGGCGTAGCGGACTCTTTAGTCAGTTGTTCGCGAAACGATAGGGAACGCTCAAAGTATTCTAATGCTTTGTCGAGTTGGTTTTGAGAAACATAGACATCGCATATGCGGTTTAGGGTTACGGCTAAATCGCGACGGTTTTGCGGCGTAGCGGACTCTTTAGTCAGTTGTTCGCTCAACGATAGGGAACGCTCAAAGTATTCTAATGCTTTGTCGAGTTGGTTTTGTTCTTTCTGAATATCGCCTAAGCTAGTCAACACATCTGTTTGCACGGAAATAGGTAAATGAGAGCGCAAGGTTTTCTCTAAAATAGACTCAAGGGCAAACCCCCGTTGTTGTTCTCCTGTACCATATAAGAATATAAAAACCAAATCTGCTAATACCAAAGCACGATCAGAACTTTTTTCTGGTAAATGTGCTAACAGACTCTCACATATACTAACTCGTAATTCATAGGCAAGACTTTGGTAATGTTCATAATCCCCTTCTTTCACCCATTCAAGCCACTGCCCAAACTCCGCTTCACTCGCTTTCTCCGGCAAAGGAACCGCACCATAAGGCACCAAACTCAACCGCAAACTCGGCAAATCCTCCACTTGCCCGTGCTGTTCACAAAACCACTGCCCCAAAATTTCATGGCTTAGTTGCCAACCTTCCACAAAACCTATTTTCCGGCGTTGGACAAAACCGCCTATCCGAGATTGGCGCAACGCTTCTTCAATTTCTAAAGTAGAAACGGCGGGTAAATCGGTCAATAACCCTTGTTGACGTAAGGCTTGAATCGCTTCGGATAAGGTTTGGATACTCACCGCCTTTTGAATCAAACTCAAACACCACAACAACGCATCCAATAAACGGGGAGGGTTAAAATCGTGTTTCACTTCTTCTAAACGACTACGCAAAAAATCTGGCAATGCTGTCGTATGATACTTTTCAAAATGGGCGGTGGCTTGCGTGGCAAACTGCTGGGGATTCGCTGCCCATAAATCCCGTAAATTTTTACTCCATTCCGCTAAGAAAATCGGCATATTGTGACTGGCTTGGCACAACTTCTGTAGTAAAGTAGCCGGTAAATCAGTGCGTTGGGGTGTTGGTTGATCTGCTAAAGTTTCTGTCCAATAATGCCAAACCATTTTTTCGGCTTCTGCTTGTGCCAATGCACCAATATCAGCCAATGTCCACGCCTGTTGGGTATAAATATTCAAAGGTTGCCGCACTCGTTCCTGCGGTTGACTGCTCAGCAAAAGATATAAATTCCCTAACACGTCGGTTGGCAATGCGCCTAATACCCCACCCGGATCAAGGGCTTGATTTAAACCATCCAACACAATCACAAAATAAGCGTTGGGCTGTTTATCTGCAAAATAAGCCAAATTATCCCGAATGGCATCTTGCACTTTGGGTAGCGGTAACACATGGTTAGGTTGCGGCAAATCCATTAAGTGATTGAGTACCGTTAAACAATACATGCCCACTCGTAAGGCAATACTGGCTTTGGGTTTTTCAGCACTGGGCAAAGTCTCCTCATTGGCATGGGTTTCTCGCGTTTCCTCTAGCGGCTCCAACTTGGCATCCATACTGATAAATACAGCGTGTCCCATTTCCGCCTGAAAAATCTGCGCCAGTAACACACTTTTACCACTGCCCGATGCCCCTTCTAATAACAAACGATGGGCCGCACTGTCTTTCAATAATGCTAAAACTCGTGCCCCTTCTAAGGAACGCGTGATGGTATTTTCCGCCAATTGCGCCGCAAAATGATCATGCTGTAAATCAAATTGCGGGGGAATCACCACCGGTTGCGTATCCGTCAGGGGCGGTTTAAAGGCAAAATTTTCGCACAGTTCTTGTACTAACCGCTCAATCCGTTGTTTAAATGTCGGTTCATCTGCGGCAGTTTGCCAATGAGTCGGTAACTCCGATGTTTGATAAGTCCGTTGTAAGACACTGGCCACTCGTTCTTTTTTCCAGCGCACACTGTCTAATAAAGCGGGCTGCGGCTTGTCGGCTTGATTGACATCCTGATGATGGTAACGAAAACCCAGCGGCATTAAATAAACAAAATCCGTATAAGCCCGCTGCGGTTGATATAATAACAGCGATTCTTTCCACTCCCAAGTTGCAATAGGCGGGGATGGCGCACGGAAGCTGTCTTTTTCAATCTCTGGCAGTGTCTCCCAAATATTAGCCATGTTTTTACGATCTTTCCGGTTAGTCACACAGCGAAAATGGTGATCGTGCCAATAACAATGCACCCCAACTTGGCGTTGTTGGCTATCGTCCAAGACGATTTCATCAATCAGGGCTAATTGTAAACCGCGATAGGGTTGAAAAAGGGTTTTGAGCGTATTGAATAGAGTATCGACTCGTTCCCAAATTTCATCGTCATCAAGGGTATTGAGATCAAGGGGTTCATAAAATTGAATGGTGTGGCGTAACCGCGCCAGTGATTTTAAAAAATGCCACCGTTCCCCGCCTTGCTTAATCAACCAAAAATAGGGCTGCGTGTTTTGCGTCACCGGGTTAGTATTAGGTTGCTTAGTTAAGATTAAAGTGGTTGGCTCTAAAATAGCCGCTAATTGAGATAAAGGCAATGGCCCCTTCAATTGCTCACAAGCCAATGACAATATCGCACTGCGGCGCAACCAAGTCTCACCGCCCCCACAATGGGGATCCACTAAAGACTCATACACCACGGCTAATCCGGCTTGCAATTCATTCGTCGAGGCGATTAATTGCTGTTGCGTCAATGTCCAATAAAATTGACTGGCAAGGGTGACAAAATGTAAATGGATAAAGGCTTCAAAAACATTGAGGTAATCTTGCAGCGTGTTTGAGCGTTGCAAAGCTTGATAGACTGGGAAAGGCCAATCGGTATCGTCGATTTCAAGTAAATCGCCTTTTATTTCAGGGATTGGCATTAACAAGCCTTGCAATGTCGTTGACGTAAGCGGTTTGGGGCCTTTTTCTAAATAGTCATCCCAAGCAGCCGCGACAGGTTGATTGATAGCTTGCGGCCATTTTTCAAATAGACTCTCAAAACGCACCGCAAGCCCGGTAGTTTTAGTGATCTCATTGAGATAAATTTCTTTCGCCAAGCCAATCAAGCGTTGTGTCGCAAAATGATAAATCAAACCACCGCTTTGCCCAGGCCCTTCAATGGCAGTGGTTTCAAAGGCATCAATGACAATATCGTTTTTTTCAAGTCTGTGTTTGAGCGATTGATTAATGATGCCATCGTAAACGCCAATACCCCGGCCTTCGATATAGCCCGCCGGATAACCAATCGCAATGACATCATCGCCCCGATTTTCCTCAGTAATTAAACCTAATGGCACACAATGTTCGGTGGTATTATCGATTTTGAGGACAGCGATATCCCAAGCTTGGACGGATTTCTCTTTATCCAATTGCGCGGTAAAGGTATCGCCTTCAAATGTTTCAACAGTGATAGTCGAAAATGGCATTGGAATGACTTCGGCAATGCAATGCCACGCTGTTAAAATATAACCATCGGTGCTGATAAAAAAGCCAGTGCCTTTAAAGCCGGAAGTGGTCAAAATTTTGACAGTGGCTTGTTCAAGGGCTAGGCGGGTGTGGTTTTTTAGGGTGTCGGGTATCATTTTAATTTTGACTTTGTCATATTTAAGTATACTTAGCATCGTCATAAATTGCGCTTTTTTGACAGACACAGCCAACAGCTAAAGCAGTTGTCTTAAAGCTCAAGTCACCTAAAGGTGACTAAACCTATCTCTAGCGAGATTTCGAGCGCCAAAAGCGCAAATTGACTTAGACTGTCCACTGTTATAATTGTCGTGTTTTGTTAGTCACCTTTAGGTGACTTAAGCTTTAAGACAACTGCTTTAGCTGTTGGCTAAACCTATCTCTAGCGAGATTTCGAGCGCCAAAAGCGCAAATTGACTTAGA
>QNEL01000654.1 GCA_003645185.1 Candidatus Parabeggiatoa sp. nov. 3 | reverse complement strand
GGCTATATGAAAAAAGCGGGTTTGAGTGATGAGACGTTAGCCGATCAAATGCGAATAGCCAAAATGACAGTTTATAACTGGCGCACGGGCAAAACGATATCGCCTGTGCGTAATAATGTCCTCAAATGTGCTGAGATTTTGAAATTGACACCGAAACAACGTGTTGATTTTTTAAGGGCCGCGGGGCATGTACCTGATCAGGCGCATCTTTTGCCACCGCTGATGCCTGTTGTGGGTGTGCCCGTTATTCACCCTTGTCAATTTTTTGGCCGTACACACGTATTGAATCAGATTCATTGCGCGTGGAATAAACCGGTGCCTGAGTCTATTGCGATCATTGGCCCTAAACGCAGTGGTAAAACGTCATTGTTGAACTATTTGATTCATATCAGTCGGGCGAGTCAGTTACGCGCCGATCAACCCAAAGGCTGGCCGGATGGGTGGTTGCCGCGCGGTTTTCAATTGGTTCGGGTGGATTTTCAAGAGGCGAATATGCAGCAGCCGGAGACGTTGATGAGAGATGTATTACGCCAATTGAATTTGAATGCGCCAGCACTTTGTGATCAGGCTGGTTTTTCAAATGTGCTTAAACAACTCAGTCAACCGACGGTGATATTAATGGATGATATTGAGGCTGGCCTAGCGGCACCGGCTTTGGATGCAGAGTTTTGGTGGAATCTACGTGCTTTAGGCAGTCAGGGGGTATTGAGTTTTGTGGTGATGGCAGCGAAGCAGCCTATTCAATGGGCGCGTGATTATGGCAAACCTTCGCCGTTTTTCAATCTATTTGGGCATAGCTTTTCTATTGGGGCGTTCACGGAAAATGAGGCGCGTGAGTTGTTGGCGCATTCGCCTGAGCCATTGTCGTCTGAAGAGATTGAACAGATGCTTTTGAAAAGCGGTTGTTGGCCTGAAGCTTTGCAAAAGCTTTGCGATGCTCGCTTGCAAAGGGGGTTATTGGGTTGAGTGGATTTTTGTTAAAGGGATATTGATATCAATAATATACAATATTAGCCTTTATCAGTTTGGCTGGGCGTTTTTTTCTTCGATGTTCAAATGTTTGCAAAAACTTGAACATCGAATAGAGTTCACAGAGTGCAACACAGTAGCACATCGTCGCAGTCTCTGATTTTTATATTTATAATGCAACTTATTGTTTATTATCCACTTGTTCTAATTTTTCTAAACAAGCGGCTGGTGTTAAAACCGTTAGTTTACCCATCGCATCAAAGCGCTTGTCATTACTAACGATAACCGCTTTATCTCCCAGTTCTAATAAGGCTGATAATGCAATTTGTGCATCTTCAAAGTCTTTTGATTGACCCAATAGTTTAAGACTTTCTTGCCCTGGAACACTCAATGATTTAAGTGAATGACTTAACCAATTCATAAGTTGTATAGTCAGACTGGCTGCTTTTTGAGGTTCTACACCTGATGCTTTTAATTCCCTTAAAACCAAGTATTCAATGATTGGCAAAGAACAGGCTGTCACCCATCCGTGAAAACGACCAGTCTGTACCTGTTTAAAAAGTTGTTCAGCTATTTTCGCGCCTTGCCGATTTAATAGCACATCTAAAATGACATTGACATCAAATACAATATCTTTCATATCGTGTACTTTTGTTCTAGGTGTTGATGCCAAGCCATTTTGTCGTCTGCTGGACAACTCATTGGACGTTCATAAGCATATTCGCCTAAAATATCATTGATCTGTTGACGAATAATAGAAATGGAATGCTTGTTATTTTCTCGCGTTGTACGCGGAATCATTGTTTCTATAGCATTGTCAGGGATGATGATTTCTACTTTTACGGGTTCTGTTTTTATTCGTAATGGTATTGGGAAGGTAATTTGCCCGTTGCTATTGAGTAAGGCATTTATGTGCATTATTTTTACTGAACTTTTTTTAAGATAAATGGTGGGCAACAAAAACCCGTAGGGAGCCCTACAAGAAAATGAACAGTGGATGGTGGGCAACAAAAACCCGTTACCCACCCTACATCAAATTTAATTTATAACCGTGTGCAGTATATATTCGACTGCATTTGATGAGACTCAATATATATAAAGTTGGCTTGAAATAAACGCGCTTTTTTGCAAAAGACGCTTTCACGCTAAAGTTTCGCTGTACGCTGCGTGAAAAAAATGCGCGGTAAGAAATCTTGCCTTGATGCGTCTCTTGCGTGAAAAGTTATTTTTTTGATTGATCAAATCAATCATATTCAAAAATATTGTCGTTATAAATCTAGGGGAAATCTGCGTGTGCGCCTTTTTGAAAGTCAATTTACACCGATTTCCCACCTTGTTTCAATTTGATCTGAAAATGAGCAAAACTGTCATTGTAAATATCAGCTAATATTTCAATAATACCATCCGCATATCTTTTCCAACCCGGTTTTGAATCATCTTTGGGTAATTCTAAAAAATAGGTTTTTGGTAAACCTAAGCTTTGGGGGGGTTGGTAAGTCATAAAGCGCCCGCTTTGATCGGTAACATGCCAACCTTTTTCCAATAAAAAATTAACCATATTTTGAAGTGTTAACGGTTCCATACTTAAATGCCTCAAAAATATCAGGGAAAAAGTCCACGGTGATTAAATTTGACTTGGAAATTTCTATCATTTTTTTTGATAGATTAGTTGTCAATTCTAAATGAGCCGCAGGGTAATACCAATAGGCGCATTTTCTTAAAATGAGTTTTTCCGAGTCAACTTGTAACCAATCTTTTGGATCATTTTGGAAAATGAAAAGTATAAGGATTAAAGGAATATAATTTTCTTCGTTCTTTCTGCTTATTAAGTCATTATAATTCTTAACTTCCAATTTGTATTTAATCGTTTTCTCAGTATCAATACAGTTTCTTTCCATGGCAGATTTCAATTGAATGTCAATTATTCTACCACTTTTGCGAAATCTACCATTATCTTTGACAGCATAAGTGATGTGTAAATCTGTTCCATAATCTTTACCACTCAAATCATAATAGCCTTTGTTATTAGCAATAATTTCGATATATTTTATGGAAAGTTCTTCCATTATATCTTGAGGAGTCATAAGATTTTAGAAGAAAATTAAATTATCATTATTTGATGCACTTGCAAAACTCGGACGATCAACAATAAATCAATAACTTACACACTCACGTACTCGTAAGTCATTGTTTTATCGTTTATGGTTAAGCGTTTTGCAAGAGGAAATAAGTAGGTGAACAAAAATAAATTAACATTTTCAGTAGCTCGAAAACGAATAAAAGCAAAATAAATTTGGAACGAAAGCAGCAAAATAAATTTGGAACGAAAAGAAGGCCTTCAAGATTTATCAATATAACCTTTTTTTATTATACGCCTTTTCGATCTACTGATTTTTTGCAAATTAAGAATAGAACGCTGATGATGCTGATGATGGCCTGATTTTGAGTGATTTTAATAAAAAATGAACAGGTGTACCCTTAATTGACAGACTTAGGGCATTTTTGTTCAGTTGTTCTGTGTGCGGTTTTTTAGATTAGGTGTTAATTGGATTAATATAAGGCAGGTTTAAGCATTAGGTAGGTTCAAGTATTCAGTCGTGACTGAATACTTGAAATAAGAAATGAAATATGGTGCCGACGGCCAGACTCGAACTGGCACGGCTTGCGCCACTGCCCCCTCAAGACAGCGTGTCTACCAATTCCACCACGTCGGCTTTTATATCTATAGGTGGGCGATTTCGGGAAGGCATTGTATATGAGTCTTCCCGAAATAGCAAATAAATTTTATTATTGGGGTACTTCTGAAGGATTTGAAGGCGTTTTATCGTTAGATGTTGTTGGCACTTCATTTGTGGCATCAGGCTGTGTTTGCTCTTGTGGCAGTTCGCTATTGTTTTCAGTCTGTGCGCCTGGGATTTCTGACGTGACTTCTGTTTTTGGTGCCAATTCTTCTGTTACACTTTTAGGTTCTATGCGTT
>QNEL01000653.1 GCA_003645185.1 Candidatus Parabeggiatoa sp. nov. 3 | reverse complement strand
TGCCCACCATCCCCCATTTTGAATAAGAATAAAAATAGTGGGGTGATTTGTAGGGTGGGTAAGCGGGCGGCAAAGAACTCAATAATAACCCCCGATTTCACCGCCCGCTTGCCCACCATCCCCAAAATAATAGGGTGAAAAAGAAACCAAGTCAAATGGTGGGCAAGCGGGCGAGAGTATCGGGGAAAAAAACAGATTTTTGGGGGCCCGCTTACCCACCCTACAAAGATCATTAAAAAAATTTTCGTTCTGCTGATTATACTCGATGATCAAGCTAAAATGGTGGGCAACAAAAACACGTTACCCACCCAACAACTCCCTAAACTTAATCCTTTCTTATATACAATCCTTGTAGTTATTCCTTGTAGTTATTCTTTGAGTATATCACTGAAACTCAATGACATGAAACTTGGCATCATCTAATCCTTTCTTATATCTAATCCTTGTAGTTATTCTTCACGATAATACTCTTTCCAAAGTTCTGCGACTTCTAAAGCATCTAAAAACCGAGTTTCCCAATAACCTTCTTCTTTTCGCTCAGGTTTGATATAACGAAATAATCCTTCTACCTTGATCTGATCATCCGCTTTTTCTACAAAATTATTGAAAGTATGATAACGTTCCCGCATCAATTTAAAACGTCCATTCGCGACATCACGCCCTAAAAACAGGCCATCGCGGAGACTATGTACTTGGTTATTGGGCAATTGACGGCGGCCTTCTTCATCTTTTTTCAAGAGGGCTTGAATACGTGCAAATAAGCCGATAATGCGGTGTTGGTATACCCAATTAAAGCCAACAACACGGCCGTTTCCCGCTTTGTCATTGAAATTCAAGGCATGTCGCAGATTGGCATCAGCCGTTACGACGTAAGGTTTGGCAATTAATTGGGTTTGATTACCCTCACCCAGATTCTGATCCACTTTGAGATGTCTACGGATTTCGCTTAAATGCGAAAACGAGGCATCATAAACCAGATGGAAATCCATAGCGGAACAAGGATAAGGTACCCGTTCTTTTTGAGGGGTGTCAATATAAAATTGCTTTTTAACCGTTTTGGCTGATGTCATCAATTCTTCTGCCAAACGATAACTGTTATGAAATGGAAAATGAGCTTTAGTAATCGCAATACCGGCACAAGCTGACAAGCGTCGAGCATGGAACGCTTTTTCAGCAATCTTAGGCATGATGCCATTATAACTATCTGATTTTTCTGTGAACTGCTCAAATGCTTTGAGAAAAATGCGGGTAAATTCTAAGGCATATTCTCCATCACAAATCACAGTCAAATCATCTCCGCCTAAGACAAGGGGCACAATAGGCAAGGTTTTATTTTTAGAGTGTCCCCCTTTCAGTTTGGCTAACACATTGAGTGCATAACAAAACGCATTCTCAGTCACCTGTTCCAAAGCCAAAGAAAATGAGCGATATTGGTTCACATAATGACTGTTTTGTTCAGGGCCCTGATAATCAATATAGCGATCAAAGTTGAGAAAGATTTTGCCTAAACCATTACCATCGGCATGAACGACAGCAAACCAATTTAAAGTCCCAAAATCCTTTTCCAATTCTGGAATCGTCTTCACAACATCATATCCAGAGCCTTTTAAAATATGACCAATCCGATCCCGCCAATGATTAGCCGCTTTGAGTTTGACTTGACTCACGGCTGAAACGGCTACACCATCATTATCAAGTTGCCCTGCCGGTAATCCTGAACTTTGACATAAAGCGGTGATGGGTGAACTCGGAAATCTCGCTCTAGGATGGGGGCGAGTGCTACGCACTTGTTCAAATTGTTGATGTACGTTTTTGATTTGCTCATGAATTGAGTCTTTTTTCCAATCAAAAGGTTCGGAGATCACACCGCAAATGTCTAAACCTGGGGCCTCTTTTAAGGCTTGTTTTGTGACAGATGAAACAATGTGTTCAGCCACTTCTCTGTCTTTAACCAATAACAAGGCTTTACCCGAAGTCGCGACAATGACTTCTATTTCTGTTATCAGTGGATTCGTTTTAATCTGACTGATATTAGCCCTGAGTTTTTTAGGGTCATCTGACCACAAATTCTGAGGCCCTTTTTGTTCTTGAACCGCCTTGAGTACGAATTGTGTAGAGGCCCGATAAGTCAGTTCAGAGGCTCCCACATTTTCACGTAAGCGATTAGTGGCGAATAAATAGGCCTGATTGCCAGAGGTTTCTAATAAAACCAGATACATTTGAATAGCCTTTTTGTCTTGAAAAAATAGGAGAGTTGATAATATATCATATAATTTGGAAAAATAATCTGTTGGCTTTAAAGATCATTCAATATCATCAATAAGATCAATATTTTGAGAATTGAGTTGTTTATTGAGAATTGAGAATTGAGAATTGATATTTTGTTTGATAATTCAAAAGGGCAGAAAACGTTCTTTTGCGTCTTTTGCGTCTTTTGCGTCTTTTGCGTTATTTTTTTTGTTTGAAGGCACGAAGGCATTTTCAAATGCACTAATCACTTGATCAAACACACTGCCCCAATTCCCAAAAGCGGTTTGTCTAAACAAACGCATTGTAGAATACCAAGGGCTGTCATGACGTTCTGTCAACCAACGCCAATCTGAGTCAAAAGCCAATAAAACCCAAACGTTTTGACCCATCGCGCCGGCAAGATGAACGATGGCCGTATCCACCGAAATGATTAAATCTAAAGCCGCAATGGCGGCTGCGGTATCGGAAAAGTCTTTTAAGCTTTTTGTTAGCGAGATCATTTCCATATCTTCTTGTAGCGGTTGCGTAGTTGCTTCACCGGTTTGCAAACTAAAGAGTACGACGTTTGGCATTTTTGCTAAAGGCGCAAAATCCATCAGTGTACAAGATCGATTGCGATCATTGGCATGTGTTGGACTACCTGCCCAAACAATGCCGATTTTGAAACCGGTATAAGCGGCTAATTGAGTTTGCCATGTTTCAACTGTTTGTGCATCAGGAGACAAATAAGGTATTTGATTTGGAATCGTTTCTAGGGTTGTGCCAAAAAGTTTGGGTAAGCTTAATAGAGGCATCCAAACATCGTAGGCGATATCAGGTTCTTCATCAAATGGATTGACTCTGAAAATATCAAGACAGGGTAAGCTTTCAAGCAACTGTTTTAATTGAGGTTGACCGGCAAATATGAGCGTTCCGCCTTTAATCAAATAGAGATAACGAATAAATTGTAGTGTATCTCCAAATCCTTGTTCCCAATGCACTAACAATCGCCGCCCTTCAAGAGGGCTGCCATCCCACAAAGGGTGTTTTAATTGAGGAATCTTCTTTATCTCTGTATCCCTGAAACGCCACTCGTATTCTTGCCAACCGGCGATGAAATCACCACTTTTCAATAAGGTGACAGCATAGCCGAAATGGGCTTTAGGCCAATCCGGTTTTAAAGCGATAGCACGTTGGAAATTGATTTTAGCTTCGACAAGTTGATTCTGTGCTTTAAAGACATTACCCAGGTTATTGTAGGCTTTTATAGAATTGGGTTGTAAAGCCAGTACTTGCTGATAACAGTGAATGGTTTGTGCAAATTGCCCCTGTTTTTTAAATAGATTGCCTAGATTGCCATAATAATCGGGTACTGAAGGATTGCTTGATATGGCTTTTTGAAGTAGCGCGATAGCGGCCTCATCATTTTCAACTTGAATCGCAATTAAAGCCAGTATATACAAGGCACCGCTATTTTCAGGTTGAGCTTGCAACACTTGGCGGCAAATCTTCTCCGCAGTTTGTAATTCTCCAGTATTGAAATAGTCAGCGGCAAGACGAATGGCTTGTGGAAGCGTTAAGGTTTGGGAAGAAGTGGTCATTTTTTCAGTTATCAGTTCCACGCAAAAGTTTTGCGCGCAAAACTGTATTTCACGCTTTCACGCTAAAGTTTCGCGAAGCGAAACTTTAGCGTGAAAAGTTGCGCGCAACTTTTGCGTGAAATGTGGAAATC
>QNEL01000652.1 GCA_003645185.1 Candidatus Parabeggiatoa sp. nov. 3 | reverse complement strand
TCATCAGGTTCAGAGTCCGCCGCTTCTTTAAGCAATGATTCCGTGATCTGATTGTTATTGATGAAAGAACAATTCCAGCGGAGGACCGCTAATTGTGCATTAAGCACTTTAGCCATGCGTCGTTGTTCTTCCGCGCCATTTGGATCTAAAAAGTGGTAATTCTTCACTTTTTGAGCAAGCACAATCTTCCCCTCTGGTGTTTTCACAAAAATAATACGCGGGTCATGTCTTGGAACCATAATCTTCAATTTTTCATCCGCATAACACATCAATTTGTCAGAACGATAGTAAATCGTACCTAAATCAGGAACCGCATATTGCAGTATCCCTCCCGCAATGATCTTGCGATCTAAGGGTTTTCCTTTCGTATCATACTTTTCTGCGAAGGCCATCAGGAGTGTTATTTCCTCAACTCCCCGGGCTTTCCAACCCATTTTAATAAATTCATGTAATTTGCCAGTCGGACTCTTTCCCTTTAAAGAGCCATTCTTGCCTTGCTTGGTGGCGTGATATAAAGCGAGTTTGCCTTCAATCTCTTTTGCAAAGTCTTCAAAAGTCCCAGGAAAGCTTTTCGCAGGCTTGCCCACCACCTGCACTTTTTTATTTATGCGATCCCCCCCAATCCAACCTGGAATGAGGGAAAAATAATGCAATTCCAAAAGCCCAAAAATACCTTCAATCGGTTTAACTTGAGGCTCATATTTCCCTGCCCGATAAACGTTATCGCCTTCCCTTTCCATCCGCTCGCGGATAAATTTTTGTACTGTTCTAAATTCTTCAGAATCAATCAACTCCACCTGAAAGTCGGTCTGTTTGGCTAAATTTGCCAACGTTGTGAACCCTGCCAACATTGATTTCCATTTGTATGGCTTGCCGTTATCTAGATACAATAATTTCGGCAATCCGTTTTGCTTAACCGCGTTACAAAAACTGCGTGCAATATCCAGTTGTCTCACTTCGCGCCCTTTAGGCATAAATATCAATGTTGCATAGAGTCGATTTGTCGCGAGGTCTAACCATCCGATCATTCGGGCATGAATGATTGACCCATCCCGCCGCCTACATTGAATGTCCATCGGATGTTCATCACCAATCCAAACGTCATTAGGGTAGATTCCATCTCGGAAGCGATTGATAAGCCTTGGTATGGCATTGTCACGAAACCACTGAGCATCCGTTTTTCGTTTCCCTACTAATTTATAACCTGAGCTACCAATCTGATAAACCCAGTCTTCTGATACCATACAACTTTCTTGTTCAGGCTCAGTCAAGGGCCTATTGAACATGGGCTCGACTAATTTCTGTAACATCATATTTGCAGATGTGATAATCTTGGTACCAGTAAACCGTCCATCAACCCACATTGAAGAAATATACTGTTCAATTTCACTTTGAACCGTAATGCACTGCTGTTCATTCAATACTTTTGCCGCAAATTCATCAAAACATCTAGAAATAGCTATGCGCCCTTCCCCTGCGTCACTACGGCCTTGCCTTGCTAAACCTGACAAACCCTTTTCTTTATAATCTTTAACCCAGCGATAAAATGAGGCTTGCCCAATTTTATTTTTACCATTTGGGCAATAACAATTTTGTTGAACTTTAGTCTGAATAGCCTTCATCAAAGAAGTCCCTTTAGGCAATGCCAACAAATCCTTAATCATGCTGTATCTAAAGGCCACCATATCTTTTTGCTTTTGATCCTGACCTATATACCAACTCGCGTTATTTTCTAAATCTATTGAATCTATTGCGCCTCCATTTTCAGTGGGAATAACAAATTGTGGTGGCTTGTAAACCGACCGATACCATTTTTTTTGATACTCGTCGGGCAAACTCTTCGCGAAAACTTTGAGAGCCTTTCCACCACGACCAACACCTTCTACTTCAATGACTTTCAATTCACTACCATTCCACTTTTTACCTGACAAGCAATCTTTTAATACCCGTTGAGCACTCCGTAAATTTGTCCATTGACCAACTAACTTAAAAAATTGTTCTGTAGTTAACCAATCCGTATCGCCAAATATGTCGTTAGTCTTGTCGTTAGTCTGATTTGTAGTAGAATCAACAACTTGACTCTTTTGACGATCCATGTCGTTAGTCTTAACCCCTTTTAAATCAACACTCTCAAGCGATATGTCGTTAGTCTTGTCGTTAGTCTTGTCGTTAGTCCCTTTTTTTAGTTCGCCAATCGTTTTAGCATTTTGTACGGTGGATTGATGAACTTTAATTGGTTCGCCAATACCCGATTGGCGAACTTTTTTCCCCTTAATTGGTTCGCCAATCGGTTCGCCAATGTTTTGTACTGTGGATTGGCGAACTTTTTCAGCCGATTGGCGAACTTTTTTTCCATTTATTGGTTCGCCAATCGGTTCATTAATATTTTGTACTGTGGATTGGCGAACTTTTTCAAACCATTTTTCAGCTAAATCTTGTTGTAAAGAATTGACATACAGTTGGTAATTTATGCCCGATTTACCGCCACGACCTACAACACTTTTGACTTCTAAATTTTGATTACGCCACTTTTTACCGTTTAGTGCATTAATAAATACTTTTTGGGCACCCCGTTTGCTCATAGGCACTAAATTAGCAAACTGGGCTGGCGTTATCCAATCAGAGTTAATCATGATATAATGTCCACCATTATTTCATTCAATATTTGAAGCATTGCCAAAATGTTTGGCAATGCCTTTTTTTTCTTATGGTTTAATATCCATCGGTACCTCTACCACCTGAATTACCGCCGGCTTTGGTTCTTCAGGGGGAAACGGGTCTGGAGGGATTGGTATAAATATGATGCCAATGACTACGCTAGACAGCAAAACACTTAGTTCCATTTTTCATCATCCTCTCAATGGTTACGGCTAAATCCGCCAATTGTCGAGCCACCAAGCTCACTTCACTGGTTTCAGATTGAATCACATCGTTGGTTTCAATTTTGGATTCGTAATTTTCCTCTTTGAAACCTTGCGCCTCAGCGTGTTCAAGCACTGCACACCTCAATTCGCTGGACAATGAATTGCCTGTTTTAGCAATTCGTTCATCGAGCCATTGCCTCAGTGCGGGTGTCAAATAAACAGATATAGCGGCATTACGCTGTTTGTCATCTTCCTTTTTGCGATTTCTTGCCATTTTGTTTTTTCCTACCAAATAACAAACAAAAAACGCTGACAATTAATAAAAATAGTGGTTCCATCGTTTTTTGTCCTCAAAAGTTTGCATCACGTCAAACAAATCACTTAAAATTCAACTTTCATTCAATGGGACGACTGGTGTAATTGATCGCCCTATTGTTTTTGAAATACCCAATACAATGCGATAAGCACCGCCTTTGGGCATCCCTGACTCGCGATTTGTCCAACGTTTAACAACTAACCAGACATATCGTGGGGAATACCCATTTTGTCGGCCCCATTCGCTAAATGAAAACCCACACTGTAGCAAGGCACCCCGCACTGCTTGTGGTGTAAGCGGTTTGTTCATCTGTACTGTGCGCTCCTTAAATTAAAGTGAAACGTGATGCTGTTTTATAAAGTGTTGAAAATTTCAACGGGCGTATTGTATATTCAATTGAATGCTTGAGTCAAGTTTTTTAATCAAATGAATATAGGTGGGAGATTAAAAAAAGCAATTTTATTAAAAAACAAGAGCTTAAAAGATTTTTCAAAAACATCAGAAATTCCTTATATAACATTACAACAATATTTGGCAGGCAAAAGAGAGCCCGCTGCAAGCGTTTTAACTAAAATAAATATTCACTCGAATATATCTATAGACTGGCTATTAACTGGTAGAGGTACAATGTACAACGATGTACCGATACCTAAAGTAAAGGAAAAAACAGTTAATGAAATTGATGAACATCTGAAAACGCTTAGGCCAGCGCAGAGAGAGGAGATTTTTGGTAGGACGCTTGAGATGGTTCGGATGAATGAGATGGAGGAGAAATTGGAGAGGTTGTTGAAGGAAAGG
>QNEL01000651.1 GCA_003645185.1 Candidatus Parabeggiatoa sp. nov. 3 | reverse complement strand
TCTAATGCGTCGGTGATTTGAATCAATCTGCCTAAGGCATCGTACTCATAACCGGTGCTATTGTCTTGCTGATCCGTATAACTTGTGAGATTTCCCCCCACATCATATTCGTAATGACTGGAATAGCGGGTATTGTCGTCAAGCACTTCTGTGATACCTGTCACGCGCAGTAATCTGTCAAAAGACAACAACTGGCTATAAGTCGGGAATTCAATCTTCACTGGTACACGAGAATCAACCGGATTGCTTGGTGTTTCATCGTAATGATGTACGATTTCATTGCCCGCACCATCAATCGCAGTTAGCAAACGGCCTTCATTATCGTATGAAGAATAATGGCTTTTGCCTTCTTCATCAATGACTTGAATTGGCCGCAAATCCAAATTGTAAATCAGCTTTTTGTTATGCTGCAAGGGATTGACGACTTGGGTTAATTTATCCGAGAGGTTATACGCAAAGGCCCAACGGTTTTTCGCCTCATCAATCACGGCCGTTAAATTGCCGGCGGCATCATATTCATACGAAGTCGTCTGGTTTAAGGGATCGGTTATCGACTTCAGCCGTTCATCGACATCATAATGATAATGCCAGATAAAACCCAGATAATCCTTTATTTTCAAAGGGTTGCCCGCAATATCATATTCCAGAACCTCTAAACGATGCCCCAAAGCATCCGTGATAGAAGCAATATTGCCATTGCTATCATAACTGAAGCTGATTGTTGCGCTTGAAGTGTTAGCATCACCCTTTTGAGTGAGCGTTTCGAGCTGATTTTGATCATCATAAGTAAACGTGGTGATCCTTTCAGCAGGGGTTTCGACGGCTTGCGTTTTCCGCAACAAATTTCCACACTGATCGTAGTTTTTTCTTTGTCGTTGGCAAAAAAAAGGTGCGTTATACGCACCCCAAAATTGTTAAACATTATGAAGATCAATAAATCAGATGGGGTATGTGCCGCTAAACCCCCTGAAGTTTATTGTTTTCTTTGAATAAAAACGGTGTGTGTGGTTAAGGAATCACCACTCAACAGTAATCCATAGGATGTTGAAATCGCTCAACAACATTGTCATTAGTCAATGCAACGGTACTTCCACGATAATCAAAATGATAGCTCCAATGCATCATTGGTTTCTTCGCCAATCAAGCGTCACTCAACATTCTTCACTTCACTTGATAATGGGTTTGGTTTAATTTACCCAACTTACGCAAAGCTTATTCCTGCAAGCAAAAACCAATTAATCCATTGTCATATTTCACCGCATATAAAGTAGTTGCTTTAACATCAATAAATGCTATTGCAGTGAAATTATCATCTGTATACATTTCATGACATGAGTTATCATTACCCATAATATCACGAATTTTTTTTACCATATCTATCTTGGTTCGGGTTGAACCATAAATAGAGCCAACTTCCATATAAGAGGATTTTGTCTCCTCATGTACAAATAATGAAATGAAGATTATCAGTAGTATAAAGAATACGGAGACAAGCGATATGCACCACAGATTCTTCTTTATATTTATTGACATAAACATCTCCGAAAAACAGTGTTTTGATGTGATCTAAATCCCCAATTATTTTCAACTACACTATTTTCTGATGATGCAGAGATTGTCAAACCCTTAGTAGTAACTATGCCTACATGACCCTTAAAAGCTGCAAAATCACCAGGTGCTGGGTTCAAAACAACTGGCCAACCGGGAATCTCATAATTAGGATCGGACGCATTTCCTGCTCCAGGAGGGAATCTATGAAATGGTATTGAATACCAATTTCCCCCAATATTTGGCAAAATATAGCCCGAGTTTTCATACATCGTATCAACAAACAGATTACATTTATCTCTGCCACCTGTAAAAGAACGATGAACATCAGTTCTATCTCCATACAGGCTCCAGTTACGAGTCTCAGAACGAGCATTTTCTATTACGTCACTTGGTATTCCGCATGAACATCCAAAGTAGATATAAAAGAAGTTAGGAAAAGACAAGTTAATAGGCTCACCATTTCCACCATACATAAGACCCAACTGTACGAAATCTAGCCACTCTGTAGCTTCTAACCCAAATGGATCAACAAAACTCACCGGATTCCCCAACACATAAGCATACAGATTCACCGACGGAATAGGATCAACCCTCAAATACCTACCTGTTGTTGGCTCATAATAGCGATGCCAATTATAATGCAGCCCCGTCTCGCTATCAAAATACTGCCCAGCAAAGCGCAGATGATTTTCCACCAAGTTCACATCAACCCGTGCCTTCCCGAAGGCTTCATAAACCGCTGCCCAAACCACATTGCCTTGGCTATCAAGCAATTTCTGTGGGGTACCAAGATGATCATTCTGGTACCAATAATAACTGCCATTGGTTTTATGGAATAAGGGATTTGTTGTCCACATCGAATCGGGCAGATAACCATAACCCTTTATTTCGACACCACTGTCATCGTATTCGCCGATAAGCCCGTAAGCGGCATAGACAAAATAGGTTCTAACCCCTTCAACCTCTTTCCAGATTCGACGACCCAATGGATCGTAGTCGTATTCAGCGATGAGATTATCTTCGCTATCTGTCACCCGTACTAAACGGCCCTCAACATTATACTCATAATGAGTGACTTGACTACCATCCGTCTTTTTAACCACGTTGCCAGAAGCATCATACTCAAATTCGACATCACCATAACTGAGTAGTGCGTTGTTGGCATCATAGCTTCCTTCTACACCGGAGGCTGTCAAACGATTACTCAACAAGTCGTAGGTGTAATGCTCGTCTTCAAGCACTGGGTTGGTGGCCTGGGTTAAGCGAGATAACTCATCGTATTGATAAGCGTATTCGCCTTGTTCCGTTGTCTTTTTCGTGATGTTGTTGGCTGGTGAGTGTTCATACTCGTAATCCATCAAGAATTGTTGTGCGGGATCTTTAACGACTTTGGATAACAAGCGCATTAAGGGATCGTAGGCTAAGTCAATCTGGCTGCCACCGGGTAGGGTGATTTTAGCTGGACGGTTCCAGTGATAGGTGTTGTAGGTTACTCTACCGGCATTGGGAATGTCAATCGCACTTAGGCGGTTATTCTCATCATACGAGTAGGTGATTTTGACACCATCTGGGCCGGTGAAGGATTTTTTCAGGCCGTTGGCGTAATACTCGTAGCTGTGGCTTACGGTGAAGGCCCCATAATCAACCGTTTCACTCAGTTTCTGGCCTAATGCGTCATAAGTATAAGTCGCTGAGGTGGTGCCATCATCGTAGGATGCCAGATTACCGACGACATCATAAGTCAAATGAACGGTTTTTACCGAGGTTTGGTGGTTATCTGCGGCATAGTAATCGACTTGCGTTAAACGAGAAAGTGCATCGTATTGGTAAGCAATCTTTTGCCCTGAAGCGTCAAAACGGGCGGTTTGATTACCGGCGGCATCGTATTCATACTGGGTGACTTGGCCTTCTGGCAGAATCTGTTTGATTCGATTATCGTTTTTGTCGTATTCATAACGAGTGACACCGTCTTTGGGATCATGAACTGCAATGACATTGTCTCTGGCATCGTATTCTAGCCGAGTGACACCACCTTTGGCATCGGTGACTTTGGTTAGCCTTTCTAAAGCATCGTATTCAAAGGCCGTGGTTTTGCCTTCTTTATCGCTTTGGCTCTGAATGTTTCCGGCTGCATCGTATTGATAATTCACAGAATAATTCGTGTCTTCATCAATAATGTCTGTACTACGAACCAAGCGTTGCAACTTGTCATAATAACGGCGTTGACGGTAAGTGGGATACTCAATTTCAAGCGGTAAATCACTCATTGTGAGGCTTTCCGTATTACCGGAACGGGTGCCTCTACGTGATGAGGTGAATGAGGATGTGTTGTTGAGCGAATAATGGAAATTGGTTTCGTTATTCGCACCGTCAATGGAACTCAGCAAATGCCCTTCATTATCATACAAGGCATTGAAGCTACTTTTTCCTTC
>QNEL01000650.1 GCA_003645185.1 Candidatus Parabeggiatoa sp. nov. 3 | reverse complement strand
TGTCTCTTGCGTCTCTTGCGTTATAAACAAAATTGAAATAAAATAAGCCCTTTTTTGTATTTAAGCCAATCGAAAAATGCTATAGATTCAGTTTAACATTAATCAGCGTCAATCATGACAATCCGTACAATCAGCGTTCTATCAGGTTTTTAGATTGGCTCAACCCCACCAAATAGGTTTAACAATTATTTCAATAATAGTCATGCATCACTTATAATCAGCATCTTACCTTATCGCTGTTCAGTTTTATTCTTAGTACAGCGATTTCTCTTAATAGCGTCTTTAGCGCCTTTAGCGACTTTAGCGTTTAAAACGATTTCAATAACGCAATAAACGCAAGGATTTATTTCGATTTCTCTTAATAGCGTCTTTAGCGCCTTTAGCGACTTTAGCGTTTAAAACGATTTCAATCGCGAAAGCGAAACCAATTAATGGAGCCAATAACAATGAACACCATCAACAATAATGTACAAACAACATCACCAGCACCTTGGAAAAAAACAGCCCCCTTATTAATACTTGGGCTTGCATTACTGTTATGGGGCATGAGTACACAAGCCGCCACCTATTGCAATGCCGTCACCGAGATTTCTACCATTGAGTGCGAATCGCTGTTAGAACTTTACCATAGCACTAACGGCGCGGAGTGGAATGACAATGAAGGATGGAATGTGACGAATACACCTTGTAGTTGGTATGGTGTCACTTGTGAAAAGGGTGGTGTAACTGATATTAGATTAGGAAACTACAATAACCTCAAAGGAACCCTTCCCAATTTCAAAGGGTTGCCTAATTTGCAGACGCTTTCTCTCTCTAATAATCATAATCAACTGACAGGCGCAATTCCGGATTTCAGTGCCTTGCCTAATTTGCAGGAGCTTTCTCTAGGAGGTAATCAACTGACAGGCGCGATTCCGGATTTCAGTGCGTTGCCTAATTTGCAGGAGCTTTCTCTAGGAGGTAATCAACTGACAGGCGCGATTCCGGATTTCAGTGCGTTGCCTAAGTTGGAAAGGCTTGATCTCTATAATAATCAACTGACAGGTGCGATTCCGGATTTCAGTGCCTTGCCTAAGTTGCGGTTGCTTTATCTCTTTAATAATCAACTGACAGGCGCGATTCCTAATTTCAGTGCGTTGCCTAAGTTGTCTGAGCTTTATCTCTTTAATAATCAACTGACAGGCGCGATTCCGGATTTCAGTGCCTTGCCTAATTTGTCAGGGCTTGAACTCTCAAATAATCAACTGACAGGCGCGATTCCTGATTTCAGTGCCTTGCCTCAGTTGGAGTGGCTTTATCTCTATAATAATCAACTGACAGGCGCGATTCCTAATTTCAGTGCGTTGCCTAACTTACAAAGGCTTTATCTCTATAATAATCAACTGACAGGCGCGATTCCTGATTTTGATTTCAGTGCCTTAACAAAATTGAAATATCTTGATCTCAGAAACAATCCAATTTGTAAAGACACCAACATCAATTATTCTTCTTGGCCCATTAAACATGCCAAGTGGTCTTATAATGAAGATGAGGTTAGAGCAACATGGCAAGAGGAACTGGACGAATTTCCAAATTGCCCTGTCAATCCACCCCCAACTCCAGTCATTACCGTATGGCCCACACAAGGCGTGGCTCCCTTAGATATTGAGTTAGACGCGAGCAATTCTGAAGGTTCAATTACTCAATATGCTTGGACAATCAATGGACAAACCCTCTCAGGGCAAACCACCTCAACAACCTTGACAGAAGCCGGTGAATATACCCTAACCTTAACCGTCACCGACCCTGAAGGACAAACTGCCACCACCCAACAAAGTGTTTTTGTATGGAAACCGGAACCTGTCAACCCACCCCCAATTCCCGTTTTTACCGTATGGCCTCCACACGGTATGACTCCCTTGACGATTGACTTAGACGCGAGCGATTCTGAAGGTTCAATTACTCAATATGCCTGGACAATCAATGGGCAAACCCTCTCTGGGCAAACCAACTCAATCACCTTGACAGAAGTGGGTGAACATACTCTTGTCTTAACCGTTACTGGCAATGATGGACAAACGGCTACCACTCTACAAAGCGTTTTTGTTTGGCAACCGGGACAAGCTATTATTATTGCGGGCCCCAATCCTGACGATAATTTGTTTAAACATACCAATGAATTTACCCAACGGATGTACCGCCTACTTAAACAACGCGGATACGATGATGACAAAATTCATTACCTCAATGTCTTACCACCCGACATCGAACCACTTGATGGTCGTCCAGAACCAGAACGCCAAGACTATAACTTATTTGACCCCAAAAAAGAGTTATCGGAAGCCTTCGCCCAAGCCGCTGCTGATGTCACGGAAGGCGATCAATTTGTGTTCTATCTTCATGGTCATGCTGGCCCTAATCGGTTTAAACTACTTGACGAAAAGATATCAGCCGCGCACCTGCGCGATTTATTAGCCACTCTCCCTGCCGGTGTCCAACAAATCATTATTCTTGACACCTGTTACGCGGGTTCATTCATGGATGAATTAGCCGGGGTGCCACACCGCCTCGTTGTCACCAGTACCGATGATAAAAGCTTAACTTTTCAAGTGGTGAATAATAGCTTTGCTAATGAGTTTATGCACATTTTAGAATCAGGTGGCAATGTATTTGAAGCCTTCCGTAACGCAGAGGATATGATACTGAAGGCACCTAAGTATTTTACGGGACAACGCCCTTGGTTAGATGATGACAACGATGGACAATTCCTCAACGATGGGCTATACGCTGAAAATGTGCGTATCGGGTTAAGACGTATCGATCAAGCCCCCCCACCAAAGATTAAACAGGTTCACCCCCGTATCACGTTGCCAGAAAATGAAAGCACGACTACTCTTTGGGTTAACCTGACGGATAATGAAAACATCCATCGGGTACGCGCCATCTTGATTCCGCCCCAATATGAAGTGAAGGCGTATCAAGGCGAAGACACGGATTTTAATCGCATAGAAGTCCCCATGCAATACAACCCCGTTGAAGATAATTATGGTGTGAAATATGACGGGTTTTGTGCCAATGCCGGTTTATGGCAGATTCTCTATCAAGCACAAGACACTGAAGGTGCCTGGTCAGAAATCGTGCAAGGCGAAGTACAAGCCCCAGAATGTCTCTCAGCAACCGTCAAAATGCAGCTCAACCAAAGCCGTTATACGAGTGGCAACCCATTACGCTTAGATATGCAAGTCAATGGGCAAGAGCGAGTTGATTTATATGTGGCGATCATCTTTCCAGAAGGCTACTTTATGACGATTGCCTACCCGCTCGCTTTTAGCTGGATCAATGCGATACAAGTCTATCAACCCGCCGTTGAAATCGCCGGGCAAAAGACGTATTCGATCATGGATTTTCCCTTACCGGCCGGCATCCCAACTGGAGGTTATCAAGCCTGTGGCGTGTTAGTCTTAGCCGGCAATAAGATGGAATACAATAACTGGATAGATTGGCATTGTGCCGAGTTTGAAGTGTATTAAGGTGCTTTCAGCATTGGAGTGCATGTTATTTTGCACTCCAAAAAAACGCAAAATAAATTTTGCACTCCAAAAAAACGCAAAATAAATTTGGAACGTAAATCGGGCAGCACAACTTACCACCTATCAGTTTTCAAATTCGGGGAAAAAACACATACATTTACCAAGCATTTTGTATCCTAATATATAAATCATAGACTTATTCTCTGTGGTACTCTGTGGTACTCTGTGTTCGCCGTAAAGAAGGCGGCTTTGAAAATCGTGCCATGCACCTAGCAGTTTA
The DNA here is from genome assembly GCA_003645185.1 of Candidatus Parabeggiatoa sp. nov. 3. Taxonomy (GTDB): domain Bacteria; phylum Pseudomonadota; class Gammaproteobacteria; order Beggiatoales; family Beggiatoaceae; genus Parabeggiatoa. The sequence continues at coordinate 203 of QNEL01000650.1, read as the reverse complement.
AGTTGCCCGTCTCCCATAAAAAAACAAAAATAATAACGCTAAAGACGCTAAAGACGCTAAAGACACTCGTCTATCAAAATAAATCGAAGTGTCTCTTGCGTCTCTTGCGTTATAAACAAAATTGAAATAAAATAAGCCCTTTTTTGTATTTAAGCCAATCGAAAAATGCTATAGATTCAGTTTAACATTAATCAGCGTCAATC
>QNEL01000649.1 GCA_003645185.1 Candidatus Parabeggiatoa sp. nov. 3 | reverse complement strand
TGGGCAACAAAAACACGTTACCGGCCCCCTACATGGATTTATTGGTGGGCAACAAAAACACGTTACCGGCCCCCTACATGGATTTATTGGTGGGCAACAAAAAACCGTTACCGGCCCCCTACATTTAATTATTGGTGGGCTTTAAAAATACAAAACCCACCATTTCACGCGCTTTGTATAGCGAAGCGAAACTTTAGCGTGAGCCGAAGGCCAGCGAAGCTAAATACATAAAAGTTGTGTTATGACTGCGTGCAGTATAATTATAGATGGATAATGAACCATTTAAAATGATTTTGCAAGCGGCGTTATCATTTATTTTTGTTTAATGACTAATAAAGTAATGTCATCAAATACTTTTTGCTCACCAATAAACCGCCGCACATCGTCAATCACTGCCTTTTGAATTTCTTGGGCGCTGTTTTGTTGCCCGTTTTGTTTAATAACGAAACATAACCGCTCTAGCCCATAATACTGGCCTTCAATATTTTCAGCTTCAGTAATCCCATCAGTATACAGCACTACCCCATCTCCAGATTTCAAAGACAGTTTGGTTTCAGCAATAAAATCAGCCATTTCTTCATCTAAACCAATTGGAAAACCTAAATCCATTGTGTCGATTTGTTCCAATTCACCATTGGCACGAATCACAATCATCTCTTCATGTTGTCCCGTTAATACCAGTTGTCCGTTTTGGTAAGACAACAGGGATAGGGTTAAGCTTTTTTCGGCATTCATCCGAATCACGTTGTGATAAACCATTTGGTTTAAGGCGGTTAAAAATTTAACGGCATCCAGTTGATGGTAGGCGGCCAGTAACGTTCGCACGGCGGATTGCACCATAATGGCTAAGGCTCCGCTTTCCAAACCATGTCCGGTGACATCGCCAATCCCGATTAAAACCTGTCCGTTTTGATAAAGTACATCGTAGTAATCACCGCCGACTTCATCGGCAGGTGCCATAAAACCGGCGATGTCTAATGCTTCAATGTGCTGAAGTTCTTCGTCTTTGGGCAGGAGCATTTGTTGTAAGCGACGCGAAATGTCTAATTCGGCACTCATGCGAATATTTTCTTCTCGAAGACGTTTGATGTTCAAATGCGTTTTGAGACGCGCTAACAATTCATCTTTGGAAATCGGTTTGGTCAAATAATCGTTAGCCCCGACTTCCAAACCAATGACTAAATCTTCTACTTGATTTTTAGCGGTGAGCAATAAAATCGGCATTTCACTCAGTTGCCATTTGTCACGCAATCTCTTGGTCACCTCATAACCCGTCATGCGGGGCATCATCACGTCTAATAAAATCGCATCGGGTATCAAACCGTCTTCTATGAGGGCAATCGCTTCCATACCGGAGGCTGCTTGAACAATATTATAATTCTGTAAGGATAAAAAGATAGCAACAACTTGTCGATTAACGGGTTCATCATCGACAATTAATATCTTGAAGTGTCCCCCAGTGTTCTGCGGTTGCTGAACGAGAGTCTTGATGTCCCAGTCAGCTACTGCTTGAAGGGGTGATTGAGAAGCAACAACAGCAGATTGAGAAGAAATGGGTTCTTCAGAAATGGGTAATGTGAACATGAATTGTGAACCGACTCCCAAGGTGGATTTCACCCCTAATTCACCCCCATGTAATTGAACCAGCCGTTTGGTGACGGCTAAACCTAAACCGGTTCCCCCATAAGTTCTTTCCATGCCGCCTTCTACCTGTTCAAAAGATTCAAAAATACGGGTTTGTTTATCTGAAGGGATACCGATACCTGTATCAGAGACGGTTATTTCTAAATGAGACTCAACAGCCGATGCTTTGATTTCAATTTTGCCCTGTTCTGTGAACTTAATGGCATTGCCTATCAGATTATAGAGGATTTGTTGCAAGCGGTTTTCATCTGCTTTAGCAGCGGGCAAATCGACGGCAATGGCGTTATTCAGTTCAACCGGTTTTTTGGCCACCAAGGGTTGGCTTAAAGTCAAGACGACGTCAACGATTTCTCGCAATCCGACTGCTTTTACCTGTAATTCAATCTCTTTATGTTTCAGTTTAGAAAAGTCAAGAATGTCATTGACTAAAGCGGATAGCCTCTTGCCACTTGAAACTATCATGGTGAGATTGGCTGTCGCTTTATCAGATAATTCACCTGCCACACCTTCCCTCAAGGATTCGGCAATGCCAATAATTCCGTTTAAGGGCGTGCGTAACTCATGGGAAGTATTGGCTAAAAATTCGTCTTTGAGTTGGTTCGCTTGTCGTAATGAGTCTTCACGCGCTTGAATTTCTTGGCTCATGGCATTAAAGGATTGAGCGAGATGACCAAATTCATTTTGCCGCGTGACTTTTAAATGAGTCTCGAAACGGCCCTTTGTGATTTGTTCAGTCGCACCCATTAAATCATTGAGCGGTTTTGCCACTTGTTCACGTAGTACAAAAAAGAGGACCGTTATTTCAATCAGTAATGAAATCAGCCCTAAAATTAAAATAAAACGAGCGGTATCAAAGGCTAAATTAGCTAACAGTGATTTGGGATAAACGGTGACAAAATACCAATCGGGGCCTTCAATCTTGGTTACGGCTAGATACTCATTATCTTTTGTATTTTCTAGCGCGATAGTACCGGGTTGCTGATGTTTGACGGTTTGAAAAATGTTGTTCAAATGTTGATCATCTGAATTTAAAATATTAAAGTTCCCCTCAGCGTCTTGAATTTGAGTCATGTATTCTGGGTGAGCTATGAGACGGCCATCTTGACGAAAAATGAGGTTATAAGCGCTTTCAAGGTGATCATCACTTGTCCGATTGAACAAATCTGTTAAAACAATGTCGTGTCCAATGGTGGCGACATGCCGGTTTGCTATATCAACCGGCGTTTCACAGGACACCATCCAAATTTTGGCGACTTTATCGTAATAAAGTCCCGTCCAAACACTTTCCCGTTTCGGATTATGTTGTTGGTCAGCAACCCAGAAATATTCACCATTCGGCAGATAAAAGTCTGCCGGGGCATCAACAACCCAAGTCGGTATTTCAGGCCAATAAAGAAGAAGAATATTTTCTGGTGTCATGACATAAGTATTTTGAAAACGGTTATGCCATGCTCGTCCATAATGCGTTAATAATTCGTGCATAATAACGACACGGCGGCGAATGTCCGCATTGATGGGAAGTGCTTCACCTTCTTTCGTTTTACCGATATAAATGGCCACCTGTCTAGTCGCATCAAATTGTTCAAGATCATTTCTGATGGTACCATCACCCCATTCGACACCTAATTTTTCAAATTGGGCTTGCGGATCGTAATCACTCTGTTTATCAAGCTGCCACAAAAATTCTCGCTTAAATTCGGTAAGGTTATCTTCGGCTAAAAGGAATAATTGACTTTCACGTTGTCCACGTTCAATAATATATTTTTCCAGTTGTTCCAGCGTTTGTGATTCTAAAATCGTAACCAGATGCCAATAACTGAGCAGTGTCACGGCAATAATGACAATCGCTATCCGAATGCCCATTTTAATCAGAGTAGTACGGGTAAGTGATTGTTTTGAAAAGAAATGAAGTAATGACATTTTATGGTTTTCCTTTAATTAACTGATGTTACGCACTCAACTTCTGTGTCTATTCAAACACTTAAAAATCTGAATTTACGCGCTGTAGAGACGCGATGCAGAGCAAATCTGGCAGAGCAAATCTGGCCTCGCTGATTTGCGATGCATCGCGTCTCTACTGGTACATCACGTTTCTGGCATTGATTTGCATTGCTGCGCCGACTGCATGATTAACTTTTGAGCCCGTTTTTTATCAAAAAAAGAATCTGGGTGCGTAACATCAGTTAATTAACTTTAAAATTAAAGTCTCTAAGTACTGAACCATAAATTTTCAGGTATTTTAATAAAAGCAACCGGGGCAACCACAAGGGATTGCCCCTACAACCGCGCCCGTAGGGGCAATCCCACGCGCAAGCCCCTTGCGCTAAAATACCTGTTTATTTGTGCTTCAGTACTTA
>QNEL01000648.1 GCA_003645185.1 Candidatus Parabeggiatoa sp. nov. 3 | reverse complement strand
TCGGGCAGACACGCTTCGGGCAGACACGCTTCGGGCAGACACGCTTCGGGCAGACACGCTTCGGGCAGACACGCTTCGGGCAGACACGCAGGTCTGCCCCTACAAGACATTATATTATATATTATGGATTTATACTGCACGCGGTCATAACACTTTTATGTAGGGCTCCCTACGTGTTTTTGTTGCCCACCATCTTATGTAGGGTGGGTAACGTGTTTTTGTTGCCCACCAATGCTTACGCCATGGCTTGCCCCTGAAAAAGGGCAAGGCCTGGTGCAAAGGATTGCCCCTACTAATATGCCGTTAATGACTCAACAAAAGAGGTTTGCACTGGAAATTCTATCACAAACCGAACCCCATTACTGAGTGTACTATCGCAGGTAATCGTACCATTCAATTGGCTTGTGACAACATTATAACAGATATACAATCCGATCCCACTACCCCCATGAGCGCGGTGGGTAGTAAAAAACGGTTCAAATATCTTTTTCAAGTTTTCTGATGCAATACCTTTGCCAGTATCAGAATATTCAAAATGCAAATTGTTCTTTTCAAGCCGTGCCATGATATTAATAGAGCCTGAGTCTTTACCTTCCGAAAATCCATGTATCAGGCTATTCATCATTAAATTAGTGAGAATTTGTTCCAATGCGCCCGCCATGCTATAAACAGCGAGATCAGAAGGGCAATCCACTTGAAATTCAATAGCCGTTTGTTTGAAGTGATTCTGCAACGTATTAATCACATCAAAAATAGCCCTTTTGACCTCAAAATGTCTGACTTCATCAGAGCTTTGGTCAATCGCGGTGCGTTTGAAACTGCTCACCAAATTGGCCGCCCGATCTAAATTGGACAAAGTGAGTTCGGCCATTTCATCCAACCTTTCTAACCCAGAAACCAATTCCTCTTCATCTACTTCTTCTTCGTCAAGTAAGTGCAAAATGGCCTTTATCTTTTTTTGCCCGGTTGAAGCGGTACCCACTGCCACGCCAATTGGCGTATTGAGTTCATGGGCAAAACCGGCCACTAAGCGGCCTAAGGAAGCCATTTTTTCGCTTTGCACCAATTCATTGCGCGTATGTGTCAATTCTTCGATTTTGACATTTAACTGGATCGTTCTTTCATCAACTTTAGCATCTAAGTTTGCCACAATTTTGGCATTTTCCAGTGAAATTGCCATTTGGGTTGAGAGCAATTTTAACACAGCCAAACGATCGGACGTAAATGCATTAGACATTAAATTGTTTTCTAAGTACAACACGCCAGTCAATCTACCATGATACAAAATGGGTTGCCCTAACACAGATTTTGGTTGTTTTTTGAGCACATACAGATCATTCACCAAGGTCTCCTCATGAGTCGCATCGTTGAGGACAAGCGGTATTTTATCCCTAAGCACTGTATTGATAACAGCGGTGGAAACGAGCCATTCTTCACCCGCTTTCTCAAGGGGTAAGGCGTGCAAGGTAACCTTGCACTCTTTTTCGACTCGGCCCTCGGCTTCCAGCCAAAATTCTCCCTGTTTTTCTAAAATTAAAACACCCCGCTCAGCGCCAACATTTTCCATGACAATCTGCATCATTTTCTGAATCAATTGCTCAAAATGCCTTTCATCAGAAATGGCTTGCGACGCTTTGATCACGGTGGCCAAATCCAGAATAGACGATGCGCCCAGACTGGTCGCTAGGAGTGTTTTCGTGGCGAAGCTGGACAGCGTCTCGTTGGTTGTCAGGGAAGGTGTTTCACTGGGCGTTAGGATAGAAGCCAATAACTGCGGATAGCGTTTTTCCAAATCGTCCACTTTGGCTTTCGCGCCCCAGCGCGCATAGCCATAATAAGCTTCCGTCATGTACACCTGAGCAACCTTTTGTTTACCCAATTCGAGATAGAATTTGGCTGCCAGTTCATTGGCAAGGGCCTCTTCATGGATGAACTCGTTTTCCTTAGCCCCAGCAATGGCGCGGTCATAATAATCCATCGCTTCAAGCGGTTGCCCTAACACGCGATAGCGTTCTGCTTCCACCATAAGAAACTTGTGCAGATGATTCATTGGGGCATGATCCGCCCAGTTCCGCATTTTCTCCTGATTGGCTTGCACTTTATCAAGATGGGCCTGTTGTTCCTCCTCTGAGCAATCTGAATAGACAGCCAATCGCGCTAAAGACTCGCAGAGGTAAACGAGCGGGGTTGCACCAATGCTGATGAACGTTACCACATAAGGTTCGGCAACAGTCATATTTTCAATGGTCTGACGATACTCTTGAAAGAGATAAGAGAGGATTATCTTTTGTGCATACAAAAAGTACAAGGAGAGCATGTCATTTCTTTGCTGATAAATGGGCAGCATTTTGTCCTCATTGTAAACCTCACCGGTTAAATGGCATGGATTTTCAGTTTTTCCCCTCAAATTCAAAACCGCTTGCCAATAAATCTCATAAAAACTCGTCGAGATATCTTGTTTTAGTTGACGTGAAACTTCAGTATAGCTCGCTATTTCACGTTCTAACGTGGCAAGTTCTCTACCAAGATAATATAAATGAGCGCAGTATTCAAAAGCATCATAGGTAGCAAATTCAAAATCTCCTACTTCCAACGCACTTTGATAACCTTCCAGCAAAGGTTTCAGGGTTTCCCTGAAATGAAATTTCCGATGCCTCACAAAAGTCTCAAATATATTGAAGACTTTCGCCTTTTCTTTCGTCTTTTCTTGGGCATTCAACTTCTCCAATACACTTAAAGCCAGTTGACAAAATTGATAAGCTGTTTCAATGTTACCCTTTCCAGAATGAACGAGTCCATATTGAGAATAACCATAAGCCGATGCTGGGACATTGCCATAATTGATAGAGAGTTGAACCTGTTTACAGACGAACAGGAACCAAAATTTAGGGGCTGTTTCAAAGGCAGAACCAGTGAAAATAGAGAAAATTCGCATTGCTGCTTGTTCGTTTTTTGAAGTCATCACCGGCAGATTACACAGTGATGCAATCTGTTTCCCCTCCCAAGCTGATTGTGTTTCCTGAAAAACAAAATCAATGTCTTTTGGGTTAGGTTTTTCTGGAAATTCTATTCCTAATTGCTTCAGAATGGGTAGTATCATTTTCAGTGCTTCCAGTTGCTGGCTTTGCGCCAACAAAGCTTGACCCTGAATGATATAGGTGTTCACTTTGTCTAGTAATGATTTTGCCTGTTCGTGTACGATATCAGCTAATTGGGCTTGTCGCGCAAAGTCACCATTCAGATAGGCCGCTTCGATTGCTGAGTCATACAATGCCAACGTTACATCATATTGGCTCTGCCAACTATCAGCAGACAATAATTCAAGTCCAACCGTTAAATATTGGTTTGCCGCACCATAAGCAGTAGAATTCCTTGCTTTACGTCCCGCCTTGAGATTTAACTGTGCCAGTTCATCCCGGGCGGTTTGGCTCGTGATTAACTCCCTTCCCTGATTCAATTGATTGACAATATCAAAAATGTTCTCGTCAACTTCTTCTTCACGAGTATGGCTTTTCAGTAATTGTCCAATTTTGAGATGAGTTACAGGTTTCTGTTCTTCAGTAATCAAAGAATAGGCTGCTTGTTGCACACGGTCATGCAAAAATTTATAGGGCACGGATAATTCCACCGTTTCGGCGATCTGATTCTCTTCAACCTCTTGAAAAAACTTGTAAATATCCGTAATAGGTATGACCAAGCCTTCTTGTAAGGCTTTCCACAACTCTGCCGCTGTTTCGGCGACTGCTTGTTCCGATACGGTAGCCAGAGTGGCTAACTCAAATTGATTGCCAATACAAGCGGCTAATTTCAAAAGCGTTTGGGTATTGTTTGGCAATTTTTGCAACTGAAGTGCCATAAACTCAACCACATCATCCGTGATGTTCAATGCTTTCACTTTGGCAACATCACACTGCCAATAGTTACCACTAAAATCAAAAGTAATCAGGCCTTCTTCATGCAGTGATTTAAGAAATTGATTGCTAAAGAAGGGATTGCCCTTGGTTTTG
>QNEL01000647.1 GCA_003645185.1 Candidatus Parabeggiatoa sp. nov. 3 | reverse complement strand
CACGTTTTACCCATACTATTTTCACCAATAAAAACCGTTAAAGGTTTTAAATCAATAGAAGCGTTGTCAATAACGCCCAAATTACGGATTTTAACGTTCATTGAAAATAGTTTTCTGTTAAGAATAGTTAATTTATAATGCCACGGAAAAACACAGCACGGAATGACTTTTTCCGTGTTTTTCCGTGTTTTTCCGTGGCAAAATCTACCCAATTTTAATTTAATTAACAATTAGAACCGAATAATCGGATTCATTTCCGGCGCGTGGTACTAGGGGCAGCCCTTGCGTGTTCGCCCAGGCTTTGTAATGCTTTAATTTAGATTTTCCCAATGATAAGACAAGCCGGAAATGACAAAATCGCGACTAACACAGTCGATAGAAAAAACGTGAGGCCCAATGATAAGGCCAGTTCTGTACTCGCTTCCCGGATTCGTTGAACCAGGTATATCACCATACAGATGATGGCTAAAGCGAAGTTTGCGGCGGTATGCATAATACTGACGAAAAAGCCGATGACGACAGCGTCGGAACTGGAGTTGGAAATATTCGCAGCAATGACATAAATAACCGCAATGATCAAGATATTGAGCAGTAAAATCCACTTTCTTGAGCTTGGCATGATAGATTCTCCTTTTTCAGTTATCAGTTATCAGTTATCAGTTATCAAAACAGGGTTTATGTTTAAGGCAACTCCAAAAAATTAATAGACTACCAATGGGGCAACCACAAGGGATTGCCCCTACCATGAGAATATCAATGTTTTGATAACAGATCATTGATCATTAATCGTTAGTGGTGTGGTTTCTGTGGATGAGATTCATGGTATCAAAAGGTATAATCCGCCCATCTGGGTGAACGATATGCACGCAAGACTTTTTAACGCCTCTGATATCCATATTATAGGCATCATAAAACTGTGAGATGATAACACGAAACAGGTTCTCGTATTTGAGTTCAGGTACGTCTATTTTGGGTAGACAGCACATAATGGCTCGTAATTCATCTGTGGCACTTTCTGTTGAACAGCCTGTGCTAAACAGATTATAGAGCTTTTGCTTGATTTCCGGTACGTGTTCAAAATTGATCGTGTTCCCTGACATCGTTAACAATTCTTCTGGATCAAAAAAACGAGTCAAGGGAACGAATTCATTGCCCAGTTTGAGCGCATATCCCATAGAAATCGCGTCGGGATGACAAGGAACGGGAATCAAATCTTCGGGTAAAAACAAATCCGTTTGTTCTAAAATAGCGGTTCTCACTTCTGAAAGCGTGATGCTATCTGTTTTGGGATCAAAATGCTCGGCTCTACCCGCGAATTGAGTCGGTTGAAAGGTTACGCCTCTCACGCATTTTTGTTTAACGGCAAATTCAATGATTTTGCCAATTTCGCTGGTATTCAGGCCCTTTTGCAAAGTGACGACTAAAGTCGTTGAGAGATTCAGTTCATTCAAATGTTCGAGTGCTTTCGCCTTAGTCTCATTCAAATCCAGGCCTCTCAAACTTTCCCAAGTTTTGGATTCAAAGGAATCAAATTGCAAATAGATTTCAAAACCTGGCTTGTAGCTGGCCAGCTTTTCAGCAAACGCTTTATCCTTGGCAATTTTCACCCCGTTCGTATTGAGCATGAGATGCCGTATTGGTTTCTGCTTAGCTAAGTCTAAAATCTGGAAAAAATCTGGATGTATCGTCGGCTCTCCGCCGCTAATCTGCACAACATCAGGTTCTCCTTCGTTAGCCACGACAATATCAAGCATCTTGTCGATTTCTGCTAAAGTGCGATGTCTCCCATGAGTCGGACTAGAGTTAGCATAACAAGTCGGGCACGTTAAATTGCACAGTGAAGTGACTTCAACCAAAGTCATACAGGAATGTTGTTCATGATCAGGGCATAAGCCACAATCATAAGGACACCCTTGTTTGATTGCCGTGTTGAATTGTACCGGCATATCATTGGGTTTATTAAATTCACGACATTTTTTATAGTAATCAACATCAGTTGATATCAGCACTTTTTCACGGCCATGTTCTAAGCAATTTTTCAATAGGTAAACTTGATCGTGTTGAATAATGATTTTCGCTTCTACCTTTTTAAGGCATTGGCTACAAATGCTGTTGGTTAGATCGTAGAAAATATAGTCTCTAGTTGCCATATTGTAAAATACTAATAACCTGAAAGGGTTGAATGTGAAAGAAACCTGGGGAGAAATCCCCAGGCTAAAAGCTCAAGTAGGCTAAAGCCTACTAATGCAGCTGTTGGCTTGTTTGGCACCTTTGCGCCTTTGCGTGAGATTAAAAATACCTCACATTTTATACATCAAGTATGGTTTTTTTGAAGAAGACTTGATGGAAACAGGATGACTTTAGAATAATAGATCAGCCCTGCGAGACAAGCCATTTGTATTGCCGATAAACCTATCGGTTCGTATTGATAAACCGGTTTTAAAAATTCAATGCCCAATCGCCAGCTCAGATAGCTGATCATAAACAATTTAAACAAACTCCCTTCGGCCAGTATCCAGTGTTTTCTAACGTTTATCAGAAAGAGCCCAATTAAGATTAATACCCCGATTTCATAAAAGGCTGTAGGATGTCTTGGGATGCCGTCGCCAAGGTTCATACCTAGAATAAAATCGGTCGGTAAACCGTGTGTACTATCTTCTATCCCTGATAGAAAACAACCGATTCTGCCGATTATCATGCCGAGAATGATCGGTAAACAAAATAAATCACCTGATGAGTGTTTGACACCTAAAAATTGTTTGGCGATTTCTACGCCGATCAGCCCACCCAATAAACCGCCGACAATGGTTTTGCTGACAAAAAAATAAATCACACTCTGTTGTGATAAGCTGATGAGTTCAGGATGTTCTAAAAAACCGAGCAGTTTTGAAAAAATGGCTGCGCCCAATGCGCCGCCAATAATAATCCAGAGCCTTTGCTCTGATGTGATTTTGTCGGTAACTTGTTTCCTCAGAATCAAATAATATTGGAATCCCAGGATATAAGCTAATATTTCAAAAACCAGATGGGCATCAATCACCCATCCTGCAATATGAAAATCAATTGGAAAAGTTATCATGTTTTAAGCCGAATGGGTTATAGCAATAGTGTATAACCCATTGATTTATTAAAGATTAATGAATCGGAATGAAGCCATAAGAATCAAAAGGCTTCTTAACAGACTTTTCTATTCTAAAGCAATCTGTGAAATAGGCAAAATCTGTTTTAAAAAATCCGCGTTAAAATTTCTGGAACTGTTGATCCTTACCCCATTGGCCTTTCTCAAAATGACCATCAGGATAGCGCATGGTGCCAGGGCCATCAGGTTTTCCATGACGATATACGCCTAAATAGCGTCGTCCGTCTGGATAAATCATCATCCCATTGCCGTGAGCTTGATTATCAAGTACGAATCCTTCGTAGCGTGATCCATCGGGATAGGTGATCGTTTTGCGTTCAAGAGGCGGATGTTGAGTCGCTGGAGGTTTAGGTTGGGTATACGAGGATGAAAAACAACCTAGCCCTGGAAAATAAAGAAATGTCGCTACGAGTACCAACATCAGAATCTGAAATCTGTTTTTTTTTGAAGTCTTCATTTTGTTCCTTTCCAGGTTTTAGCTGGTATTTTGTTTTTAGGGGAATGGGGCAGGCAACAAAAACACGTTACCCACCCTACAGGATATTATTTTTTTGGATAGATGGTGGGCAACAAAAACACGTTACCCACCCTACAGGATATTATTTTTTTTGGATAGATGGTGGGCAACAAAAAACCGTTACCCACCCTACAGGATATTATTTTTTTGGATAGATGGTGGGCAACAAAAACCCGTTACCCACCCTACAGGATATTATTTTTTGGATAAATGGTGGGCAACAAAAACCCGTTACCCACCCTACAGGATATTATTTTTTGGATAAATGGTGGGCAACAAAAACCCGTTACCCACCCTACAGGATATTTTTGGGATGGTGGGCAACAAAAACACGTTACCCACCCTACAGGATAT
>QNEL01000646.1 GCA_003645185.1 Candidatus Parabeggiatoa sp. nov. 3 | reverse complement strand
CTAAGTACTGAAGCACAAATAAACAGGTATTTATACCGCAAAGGGCATGAGCAAGGGATTGCCCCTACAAGCCGCCCGTAGGGGCAATCCCTTGTGGTTGCCCCTTTCTCCTTTCTTTTTTTTAAATACCTGAAAATTTATGGTTCAGTACTTACTTAGTTATTAATACTTACCCATCAACTATAATGCATCAGTGATAACTGATAACTGATAACTGATAACTGATAACTGATAACCAAAGGACATTGACAGATGATCTTTTCACAAAATCAAGGGACTAAGCATTATTTAGTCTTTATCGTTTCCGTCGTCTTGTGCGGCGCGATTGGGGTTTGGGGAGTGTTAGCCCCGGAAAACATGACTAACACCGCATTAGGCCTAACAGGCTTTGCCTTAAAAAGTCTTGACTGGTTTTTCCTTGTTTTATGTACGGGATTTCTCATTCTGAGTCTTTATATGGCCTTTGGGCCCTACAGTCATATCCGTTTAGGAAAAGATGACGAGAGGCCTGAATTTTCAACCCTATCTTGGCTTGCCATGTTATTCGCTGCCGGGATGGGGGCCGGGCTACTCTTTTGGGGAGTTGCCGAACCCGTGTTTCATTATTTAGCACCGCCCGGGATGCCAGGTAAAACCCCAGAAGCCGCCCGCATGGCCATGATTATTACCAACTTACACTGGGGACTACATGCGTGGTCGATTTACGCCGTTTGTGCCCTAGTCATTGCTTACTTTAGTTTCCGAAAACAAACCCCGTCACTGATTTCAAGCCCGATTCAAGCCGAATTTGGCTGTAAACATCGCGGTATTTGGTGTCATACGGCCGATATTATTGGCGTATTAGCCGTCATTTTTGGCCTAGCCGGCTCCCTGACAATGGGCATTTTACAAGTGCGGGCCGGACTGGGAGAAGTTTTTGGCGTACCTGCCACCGATTTTGTCAGTATCATCATCTTAGTCTTGATGACCACCCTGTTTTTGATTTCGGCCAGTACCGGCCTGAACAAAGGCATCAAAATTTTAAGTCATATCAATATGGGTATCGCCGTTGCCATATTACTCCTGATCATCTTTGCCGGCCCTACCCGCTTTATTCTCGAAATCTTTATCACCTCAATAGGTGATTATTTTAGTCAGATCATCAATATGTCCTTTAAGCTCTACCCTTACAAAGAGCTAACAAACTGGACATCAGGCTGGACACTCACTTATTTTATCTGGTGGCTCGCTTGGGGCCCGTTTGTCGGGATTTTTATCGCCAGAATCAGTCGCGGTCGTACCATTCGCGAATTTGTCATTGGCGTTGTTTTAATACCGACTCTGTTTTCTATGTTATGGTTTGCCGCTTTCGGCGGAACCGCACTTTATATAGAAATGTTTGGCGGAGGCGGTTTAGCTGATTTAGTGCTTGAAGACGTTTCCAAAGCCCTATTTGCCCTATTTACCTGGTTTCCCTTATCTGAAATACTAAGTGGGCTCGCCCTCATCTTGATTTTTATTTTTCTCGTTACCAGTGCCGATTCAGGCACCTTTGTCGTCAGTATGATGACTTCCAACGGCAACTTAAATCCCTCCACCCGATTAAAAATCATTTGGGGTATCATGATCGCCCTCCTGACGGCCGGCATCTTGTTTACCGGTTCAATCACCGTCGCTAAAGCCATGGCGATTACCGGCGCGATTCCTTTTACCTTTATCCTCGTTATACAAATCATCGCCTTTCTGCGAACAATACGCCGAGAAAAAAGGCCACCACAACCTGAACTTTCCCAATCTCCAATTAATGCGAAAGGATAGGAGCCAGCACCATGAGAAAATTATTCATTTACCTTGCCCTGTCACTCATCGTGATGGGATGCAGCAAAAAAGAACCATTACATATCGGTTCCAAAGACTTTACCGAGCAACACATTTTAGCTGAAATGATTGCACAATTGCTGGAATATGAAAAAATTCCGGTAAAACGCTCCATTCCTTATGGCGACACCTTTTCCAATCTGGAAGCCATCAAAAATGGCGAACTGGATTTATACGTCGAATACAACGGTACCGGCCTGATCATGTTAGGCCAACCGCCTATCAGCAATGGTGACAAAGCCTTTTCTGAAGTCAAAAAACTCTTTAAACCCTTGGGTTTAGAATGGATGGATCGACTCGGATTTTCTAATGACTACGTTTTGCTCATGCGTCGTGATCGGGCATTGTCTTTAAAAATCCATAAAATCAGCGACTTGGTCAAAATACAGCCTAACATCAGAATGGCCATGGAACCCGAATTTTTGGAACGCCCTTTAGATGGACTGGCTGCTTTGCTGCGACGCTATGGGTTAAACCATGTTGTTTCCTCAGTCGTAGACAACAATAAAGCAGTCATCTATCAAGCTTTACTAGATGGCAAAGTGGATGTCACAGAAGGGTTTTCTACCGAGGGACGGATTGAAGATTTTGGCTTAGCCGTCCTAGAAGATGATCTCGCCTTTTTTCCCGTTTATGAACCCTCACCCCTAGTGCGAAAAGACACTTTACAACGCTATCCCAAATTACGTTCTGTACTACAACAACTCGCCGGCCTCATAGACACCACCAGTATGCGGCAAATGAACCGAGAAGTTGAATTAGAAGGGCAAGATTATCAAATGGTTGCCAAAGAATTTCTGATTAAACACCAACTGATAGAAAAACAGCTTCAAAGCATCAAATCTGACAAACTCGTTCTAGCAACCGGTTTGCTCAATGAACTGGGCGGCAGTATTAGTCAAGGCGTGCGAGCCATCCGCAAAACGTTTCCAGGCCGCCGTATCAAAGTGCTTCAAACGGCCGATCCCTTACAAGCCCTCATTGACGGAAAAGCACGCTTAGGCATATTAAGTGCAGAATCCTTTTTCCAAATGACCGATGACGTTCTACCCGTGCAAAACCAATCTGTTGAAGCAGTCGGTGTCATTGGAACCAGAATGGCCCATATTGTGACACGACAAGACAGCCCTATCACCACCTTGAAAGAGATTAAAAAACTGGGTGTCGGGGCCCAAAATAGTGCCTCAGATCGCACCGCAAAAATGGTACTCACCGCCTTAGGCTGGCGTAATCGCATCACGTTAATTCACCATGACAAATTAGCCCGACAACTAGACGCATTGAATCAGCAAAAACTAGACGGGCTTTTCCTAATGGTACCCCCAGGGCATGAACAACTGACCATGATTATGAATCAAGGAAGGTTCAAGCTGCTCTCCCTAAAAGCCTGGCAAGAAGGCAACCATTTAATCCGCTACCCCTTCTTCAGATTAGCGAGAATCCCGGCCAACACCTACGAACAACAACCCGAACTCGTTGAAACGATCAGTACCCAAATGGTATTAGCCGGGCCAACCCCAGTAACTGAGATTATAGGTGATAGAGGCCCAGCGACAGTGATTTCAACCAATGTCCAACCGCTTGCCGACCCACTCACCCTTCAATTAAATAAGGCACTGAGTACAAGTGAAAAACTCGATCCAGCGATTCCAGCGGCCGAAATACTCACTCAAAGAACCAAACCCCTATCCAATCCGATCAACCCATCAGCGATAGAATCGCTATTTAACTTATTGATAATCCTCATGATTATCTTCTTTTTCTATCTGTTTTTGCGAGAGGAAAAACCAGTTTAAATCATATCCAAAAAATAAATTATCCGTGTAGGGTGGGTAACGTGTTTATGTTGCCCACCAATGAATTGTAGGGGGCCGGTAACGTGTTTATGTTGCCCACCAATGAATTGTAGGGGGCCGGTAACGTGTTTATGTTGCCCACCAATGAATTGTAGGGGGCCGGTAACGGGTTTATGTTGCCCACCAATTTGTAGGGTGGGTAGCATGTTTTTGCAGCCCACCAATTTGTAGGGTGGGTAACGTGTTTTTGCTGCCCACCAATTTGTAGGGTGGGTAACGTGTTTATGTTGCCCACCAATTTGTAGGGTGGGTAACGTGTTTATGTTGCCCACCAATTTGTAGGGTGGGTAACGTGTTTATGCTGCCCACCAAT
>QNEL01000645.1 GCA_003645185.1 Candidatus Parabeggiatoa sp. nov. 3 | reverse complement strand
TTCAAAATCTATTGTGTATTATATAAAAAGTCACAAGTCGTTTTTGTGACCTAGGGAGCTTACCCCTTAAACATAACTAATTCTACTGATTTTTGGTGGTTTTGGCGTTTTTAAGTAAGAGTGATCATTGATCTATATATAGATGTATTGATATACAACACATGGGCATAGCTTTTCACTTAAGAAGTTTTGCGCGCAAAACTGTATTTAGCGTAGCCCACCTCCGGTTCACGCTTTCACGCTAAAGTTTCGCTTCGCTATACTACGCTTAGAAAAGTTGCGCGCAACTTCTTAAGTGAGCCTTCGGTGCGCGAAGCTAAATGTGAAAAACTTTTTGATATAGATTTGGTGGGCAACAAAAACACACCCTACATAGAAGATTTATTTATGCCCGTGTGCAGTATAACTTGATATGATCATTAATAATTGATAAATTCCCCTTCACAAATACTCTTTCTTTTTTAAAGGGATATTGAGGCCATTTCAAGGTGCAACGTGAGTGAGCAAAACAGCCAAAAAATTTAAGTTTAAACTGCAAGGTTTTAATAATTTGACAAAAGCTTTAAGCTTTAACATTTACGATATTTGTTACGCCAAATCAGAACAACAACGCAAAGATTATATTGAATACATTGATGAGGTTTATAATGCAGAGCGCCTCACCGAAATTTTGACTCATGTTGCCGATATTATTGGAGCCAACATTCTTAATATAGCCCGTCAAGATTACGAACCGCAAGGGGCAAGTGTCACCATGCTGATTTGTGAGGAACATAGCACTTCAAAAAACTTATCTAATGAACAAACACCTGGGCCCTTACCAGATACCATGGTTGCCCATCTTGACAAAAGCCATTTGACAGTCCATACCTATCCCGAAAGTCATCCCGATAACGGTATCAGCACATTTCGGGTTGATATCGATGTCTCAACTTGCGGTTTGATTTCCCCCCTGAAGGCCTTAAATTACCTCATCCATGCTTTTGACTCAGACATTGTCATTATAGATTATCGAGTACGCGGCTTTACTCGTGACACAGATGGGCGTAAACACTATATTGATCATAAAATCAATTCCATTCAAAACTACATTGCCAAAGATACCAAAACACGCTATCAAATGATCGACGTGAATGTGTATCAAGAGAACATTTTTCATACTAAAATGATGCTCAAAGACTTTGATCTTGACGAATATCTTTTTGACGAAGCCGCCGCAGATTTATCAAAGCGTGAAAGAAAGAAAATAGAAAAACGTTTACGCCGTGAAATGAAAGAGATTTTTTATTCTGAAAATTTGCCCAAGGTTTAAAGAATTATGAGGATAAATTCATTTTAGGGGAGTTGCGGCTAAATAAAATACCCACATAAAATTAATAATAAAAATGACATGTAAGACGCAAGGCGAAGTCTAAAGCGTAAACCTATTTGGAATACTCTTGCGTCTTTAGCGTCTTTAGCGTCAAAGCGCGTTTATTTTTTTTGATGATTCGGAATGGGTATATTATTTGTAGGGGCAAACCGACGTGTCTGCCCTTGTATATTAATCATATAAGTGAGTAAATAAATGAACTCAGACACTCTGATTTCAGTACAAAACTTATCGCGCTACTACGGCGGTTTTTGTGCTGTTAACAATATCAGTTTCGAGGTAAAACGTGGACAAATTCTTGGTTTTCTCGGCCCCAATGGCGCGGGCAAAACCACCACGATGCAAATGATTACAGGCACCTTAGCGCCAACAATAGGGCAAATTTCAGTCGCCGGATATGATTTATTAGATTATCCCATCAAAGCCAAAACGGCTATCGGCTATTTACCGGAACAACCCCCCCTTTATCGCGAAATGCAAGTTGACGAATATTTGCAATTTTGTGCAAAATTGCATCAGATTCCACGTTCCAATATCACATCAGCCGTTAATCGTGCAATTGAACAATGTGGTTTGAATACCGTTAGTCATCGTTTAATTGGTAATTTGTCTAAAGGCTATCAACAACGTGTTGGCATTGCCCAAGCGATTATTCATAGCCCCCCAGTCGTCATCTTAGATGAACCAACCATCGGCTTAGATCCCATTCAAATTCGTGAAATTCGCACATTGATACACGACTTAGGCAAAGAGCATAGCGTCATTTTATCCACCCATATTTTGCCCGAAGTACAAGCCGTTTGTAATCAAGTTCAAATCATCAACCAAGGGCAATTAATACTCAATGACACCATTAGTGGCCTGTTTTCCCAAACAACGACTCACTTCCGAGTCGCATTACATCGCCCACCTGATGTTCAGGTTTTAAAAGAAATTCAAGGTATTCATGAAATAGAAGTACAAGATGAACACCATTTTCGTATTCAATATGCGACAGAGAAGAACCCCGCAGAAGCATTAGTCGAAAAAGCCGTTACCGGTAACTGGGGATTATATGAGCTAATACCAGAACAACGCTCATTAGAACAAGTGTTTGTCGAATTAACGGAAAATAGCAATCAAGACATTTCGCCTCATTTTTCGCTTTCAACTCCAAAAATGCTCTAATGTCGCGAAAGAGGTTTTGAAAGTTTGATATGATAGAACAAACGGTGGGCTGATTAAAAATCAGCGTTTCACGCTAAAGTTTCGCGGAGCGAAACTTTAGCGTGAAAATCATGATAATCAGCATTTAGCGTAGCTTCCCTTCGGTTCACGCAAAAGTTTTTGCGCGCAAAAACTGTATTTCACGCAAAAGTTTCGCTTCACGCGCGTAGTGAAGCTTCGCTTCACCGCGCGCGTGAAAGCGTTTCCCGAAGAGAGGCTATGCTAAATGTGAAATATCAGCGTTCTATCATCTTAACCAAGTTACCTACCTTAGAACAGATAACAAAACTATGTGGACAATTGCAGCACGAGAATTACGCAGTTTATTTTTATCACCACTGGCTTGGAGCATTTTGGGCGCAGTGCAAGTCATTTTTGGATGGTTTTTTGCCCTATTGTTATTTTGGTTTATCAGGCCAGAAGTCCAATCCAGTTTAGCGAATGATCCCAACGCCCCAGGCTTAACCGCGATGGTAATCGGTTCCCTACTTGATTGGATGGTTATAGTATTACTACTGATTACACCGCTACTGACAATGCGCCTCATCAGCGAAGAGCGGCACAATAAAACCTTACCCTTGCTGTTATCAGCACCCATATCAATGACCAGTATTATTCTGGGCAAATTTTTAGGTTTAATGGGCTTTTTTCTCATCATGTTAGGCATGTTAATGCTCATGCCATTATCCATACTTTTCGGAGGGTCACTGGATTTTGGTCAACTCGCTTCCGGCTTATTAGGCATCATTTTATTATTAGGCGCATTGACAGCCCTAGGCTTATACATTTCTACCCTAACCGCTCAACCAACCGTTGCCGCCATCAGCACTTTTGGCGCATTTCTTTTATTATGGATGCTGGACTGGGGAGGTAATACCGAAGCCCCAAATAACATATTGACCTATTTATCCGACATATTGACCTATTTATCTATCACCAACCATTATCAACCCTTACTAAAAGGCTTGTTTAGCACAGCCGATGTTATCTATTACGTGCTATTCATAGCCCTATTTTTAATATTAAGTATCCAACGTTTAGATGCAGATCGCATTTAATCTTTAAATTAAATAAGATTTGTAGGGTGGGCAAGTGTTTTTGTTGCCGGCCCCTTAATTTTAAGGTTTGTAGGGTGAGCAAGTAGGGGGATGGTGGGCAACAAAAACCCGTTACCCACCCTACAAGAAAGACTGTTTCACTTAAGAAGTTTTTGCGCGTAAAAACTGTATTTCACGGATAATTTATTTTTTGGATATGCCTTAATAAGATTTATAGCCCACCTTAACCGATGAGGGTATGCAAGAAAATACATCGGGAGCCCTACAACATTTTGACTTAGGAATCGTCACAAAATAATTTGGACATTTATAGATGTTCATAAAAATAATATCCAAAAGGGCGAACACGCAGGTTCGCCCCTACATATACCTCGTAGGGGCGAACCTGCGTGTTCGCCCC
>QNEL01000644.1 GCA_003645185.1 Candidatus Parabeggiatoa sp. nov. 3 | reverse complement strand
ATGCCTTATTCGTGTTATCGGCCCGTAATTCGTTGTACTTAACCGTGAAACTGGGAATGCGCCCGTTTGGACTCCATCACCTATATCAAATCCCATACAACACAAACGGTGCCCAAAACAGCGGCCGTTTGTACTTGTCACTTTGCAAAAATTCCCGCTTGGTTTCGGTTAAAGCCTCAACCTGATCCATGCCTCGTTTGAGTTTGGTAAAAAAGCGTTCGCTAAATTCGGCAGTGCTGTCATCAAGTACTTTCCAAAGTGTCATCAAAGTATTTTTGTTACCCGCCACATAAAGCGCGTAGGGCAATCCCATCACACCTTCACCGCGCATGTTTTTGCCCAAGCCTGATTCACAGGCTGATAGTACCATTAAATCACTACGCAAGTTATAACCCACCCATTCGCTAGCGGTGATAAAGCCATCGGTGCCGGGGGTTTTATCCAGTTGGTCAAGGACAATCACTGATAATTCAGGTGTTTGCGCGTCAAAGTAGCCGTGCGCTGAGAAGACCAAATAGCGGTAGCGCGTCAACACTTGTTCGCGGTTGAGGCGTTGCAAGTTGGCTTCGGAAGCTTCGGCTTGTTTATAGATACTGGGCCGTTGGTTGGCAAACAGTTTTTCTAGGGTAGCCAGTTCTTTTTCTGCCCCTTCCAGATTGTCCCACTTCTTACCTTTGGCTTGAAAGGCCTTTTGGTAGCGTTGCGGATCGTTCGCACCGCGCGAGAGTATAGTTTCTACATCAATATCAGGGTTCTGAGTACTTTCATTGCCTTTTGGCGGACGATTTTCTGGCAACTCGTATCGCGCATTGCCCATCGCCAACAATGTCCCTCGGTTTTTGAACTGTTGATATTTCTGTTCGCGTTGTTTAAGCATCAAAAGCACCGAGAGCGATTGTACATAACTGATTGAGTGTGCTTGAATAACCGGTGCCTTGTCAAGGATCAGGGTTTCAAACGGAATCAATGCCAGTGCCCCATCTGGCGAAATGAGCCAACGCGATTTACTGCCTAAACGCTTTTTAAGCGGTGCGAGCAATTTGTCTCCCAAGTAGCGGCTAATGTCATCTAGCTTGCTGATTCTTCTTTTTTTAGCATTTTTAGGCCGAGTACGGTTGATGACGAATGAGCCATTGGTGAGTTGCCAAACCGATTTGCCCCCACACTTTTGGCGACGCAGTTGTATGACTGTGCATTGTTCACCCAACAATTCACTGTAAGTTTTCAGCGTTTGCTGAAGTCCGGCAATTTCTCCTAAGTCGTCAGCTCGCAATTCGCCGCGGGCATCCAACGTGAAAACAAACACTTCGTTGCCCTGCATTAGATAACTGATAAATAACGCATCCGATGGAATATCTTTTGCGCCTTCAGTGGCAGTGATGATTTTATGATCAACCAGTTGTTTAAACTTGGGGTATTTATCCATCAACACGCGCTGCAAATCCGCTAATTGTTTAACAGCTTGGTTTTTTTGCCGTTCAAACTCGATCCGTTTTTCAAGCTCGGCTGTTTCGGCAATCAGTTTATTAAACGCGTTCCGTTGCGTAGAATACGCTTGGAATTGCTTTTGCTCCGGTTTAGTTAAGCCTGCTTGTTGTACCGCTAATTTGAGTGCCATCGAGTCGAGTAGGGTGCGGGCTTTGGTCATTTCGGCTAGGCGAAAAGCGTCTTGGAAACGAGACTGACTGATATACAGTTTGGAAAGCCTAAAGTAACCGGGAACCCACTTTTGAAACAAGGCTTGGCGGTTTTCTGCCGAGAAATCACCACTTCGTAAATGTTCCACACCTTTCACAAATGTTTCAAGATGTTTAATGGCTTCCTGAGTCTTGCCTAATTTTGCATAAATAAAAGCCAACTTCTTTAGGCTTACGAGAGTGAGGGGATGCTGTTCTCCTAATACCTCTTTAGAAATACGATAGCTATTTTGCAACGCCTCGGATAAGCTGGATAATCTGCCTAAGGAAGAATAAATTTCTGCCAAATTATTTAGGCTCGTGATGGTGTGAGGGTGCTTTTCTCCTAACACTTCTTTATGAAGACGATAGTTTTTTTCAAGCAAAGGCAAAGCATCGGTTAAGCTGCCTAATTCTAGGTAAATTGTGGCCAAATTATTCAGGCTTTGGAGAGTGTCCGGGTGCTCTTCTCCTAACACTTCTATTCTAAGACGATAGCTTTTATTATGCAAAGGCAAAGCATCGGTTAAGCTGCCTAATTTTTGGTAAATCAACGCCAAATTATTCAGGCGCGTGAGGGTTTTTGGGTGTTTTTCTTCCAACACTTCTTTAGAAAGACGATAGCCTTTCTCAAACAAAGGCAAGGCATCGGATAAACGGCCTAATGCTTGGTAAATTCCCGCCAAATTATTCAAGCTATTGAGGGTGTCTGGGTGCTTTTCTCCTAAAACTTCTTTAGAAAGATGATCGCTTTTTTCAGACAAAGGCAAAGCATCGGATAATCTGCCTAATTTTTGGTAAATGGCGGCCAAATTATTTAAGCTATTGAGGGTGTTTGGATGCTTTTCTCCTAATACATCTTTGGAAAAACGATAATTTTCTTCAAATAAAGGCAAAGCATCGGATAATCTGCCAAATTTTTGGTAAATGGCGGCCAAATTATTTAAGCTATTGAGGGTGTTTGGATGCTTTTCTCCTAATACATCTTTTCTAAGATGATAGCTTTTTTCAGACAAAGACAATGCCTTCGATAAACGGCCTAATTCTTGGTAAATTACCGCCAAATTATTCAAGCTATTGAGGGTGTCTGGGTGCTTTTCTCCTAACACTTCTTGAGACAAACGATAGCCTTCTTCATACAAAAGCAAAGCCTCGTCTAAGCTGCCTAACTCTTGGTAAATAATCGCCAAATTATTCAGGCTCGTGAGGGTTTCTGGGTGCTTTTCTCCTAACACTTCTTGAGACAAACGATAGCCTTTTTTAATCAAAGGCAAAGTTTCAGATAAGCGACCTAAGTCTTTATAAATTCCCGCCAAAGTATTCAGGCTGCCGAGGGTGTTAGGATGCTTTTCTCCTAACACCTTTTGAGACAGATGATAATCTTTTTCAGACAAGAGCAAGGCTATGTTGAACAAGCCTAAATCTTGGTAAATGGTTGCCAAACTCCGCAGACTTTCGATGGTGTTTGGATGTTGGTTGCCTAACACCTTTTTATGGAAGCGATAGCTTTTTACAGATAAAGGCAATGCTTCAGAAAAGTGGCCCAAGCTTTGGTAAATCGTCGCCAAATTATTAAGGATTGAGAGGTTGATAGGATGTTTTTCTCCCAACACTTCTTTAGAAAGACGATAGCCTTTTTCATACAAAGGCAACGCTTCGTCATGGCGGCCTAATTTTTGGTAAACCGTTACCAAATTGGTAAGACGCTCTAAGGTAGTCGGGTGTTTTTCTCCCAACACTTCTTGAGACAGACGATAGTTTTTTTCAAGCAAAGGCAAAGCTTCGGATAAACTGCCTAATTTTTGGTAAATCATTACCAAATTATTTAGGCTCGTGAGGGTTACTTCGTGCCGGTCTCCTAACGTCTGTTGAGACAAACGATAAGCCGTTTTAGATAAAGGTAATGCTTCAGAGCGGCCTAATTCTTGGTAAATTACGGCCAAAATCGTTTGGGTAACGAGCGTGTCTTGATGGGTTTTACCCAGTTTGTTACCCCTGATTTCAAAGGCTTTTTCGACCAGTGGCAAGGCTTGTTGAAATTGCCCTTGCCTTAGATACTGAAGTGCTTGGTTGGTGTATCTTGCAGCTAACTCTAGCTGTAAATCGGATGCCGCAGTTTGGGCCACCGTAGCTATTAAAGCGATACCAATCAGCCCGATAAACAAAGTTTTGAGTTTCATAAAAATTTCCTATGAGTTAAGTACAACGGATACGCTAAATAAACGGATTAGTTTTTAGGAGTCGGCCAACTTTAGTTTGGTAAGCCCTGCCAAACTAAAGTTTGGATAGGCGTATTAATATCAATTTCTCTCTCTTGAGTACAACGAATTACGTGGATAAACGAATTAAAAATCTGCCTACCTGCATATT
>QNEL01000643.1 GCA_003645185.1 Candidatus Parabeggiatoa sp. nov. 3 | reverse complement strand
ACTTAAACGAGGTTTGTATCGAAGCAAGTTTGGAACTTTAATCAATGCCGATGTTAATGGTGCGTATAATATTTTACGGAAAAGTGATTCCTCGTTTTCGTTTCAAAAATTGGTTAATCAAGTCGGTAATTGCATCAAAAGTTGGTTGCACCCAACAGGGCGAGTTTTCATTAAGTAACCCTAAGCGTTAAGGCAAGGGGATAATGGGTTGATCGTTCCCATATACTTCTATATAAAAATATTTCTATATTATTCTATATTTCACTATAAAATTTCGATCTGCCACAAATCAAGCGGTACTGTTTTACCCTTCATGTCTTGCGTGATGGGTTGGCTGAGTGCATTGATAGTTTGACGCACAGTATAGTTAGGCCAGAGAGCAAAAAATAAACGTTCTGTCATAGTGGGGAATTGAGGCGTTCAGGAGTTTAGGCGTTGCAGGGGGAGTCAGGAGTTGCAATTTTTGCAGCGAAAGGAATGAAAGGTCTTTAAGTAATTGATTTAAATAAGATTTGTAGTGATGATGGTGGGCAACCACGTTACCCACCCTACACGTTTTTAGGCTTAACTTAATGGCATTGAGGTTTTACCTAGCCTCGGATACCACGACGAACTTGTTTTTCTTTGCCGCGTGCCAGCACTTCTTTTAAGAGTATTGCAGGCCGATATTCTGGAAGCTCTGCGGCTTGTTGGTAGGCTTCAAAAATCCACTTGCCTTCTTCCTGCGTAGCCAGCCAAGTAGCTTGCACTGTTTTAAGGAAGTCTGCTGGCAATTTTGTTGTCTCCAGTGCTGTTGGCTTAGTCAATTCCGGTGCTGCGGTGACGACTCTAAAGCCACCGGTGAACATTTGATTTTCGGCATTGCTGCGCACGATGACACGATAGGATTGATAGGGCTTATTAGGCCTCACATTAAAGGCCATTTTTTCCGTTTCAATGACTGTGGTAAAACTATTCTGGGTGAGCAAAAATTTGCGGCGCTGTTTAATATGCACGGTATAACTAGACTGGCCGCCATACCATTGCAAATGCAAAGGCCGCTCGCCGGCAACCAAGTGGGCTGGGCTTGTCACATTTTCCAGTAGTGGCATAACGATATCGTGCGGTGCTTCTGCATCGCTAGATTCACCCGATATGAGGGGCTGTGTGAGTTCGCGCCACTCGCTAAGGCGTTGCTTTGTCCAAGCCCACAGTTCAGCCAATTCTTCTGGCACCTGACTTTGAGCATCCACTTGATAAGGTGAATTTTCAGGTGTCACTTCAACCGTTTGAGTACCCCCACGTAAACTTAATGTGATGGGATATTGCCCCTGTTTCAAGGCAATTTCATCCCCGACTTGCAGCACCCTGAAAACAGCTACAGGCACGGTTTCATCACCCCGCTTAATCAGATAATTTTCGGGGCTGCCATCAAAATGGTTAATCCAACCCGCTTCTGTGGCAATGGCATGAGCGGTTAATAACCATCCTGATAGTATCAGTATTAGACCAAAGTACCGTTTTTTTATCATCAGTTGTTCCTCAGTTATCAGTTGTCGGTTAATATTCAATCCGTTATCACTATTTAAACAATGGGTTAATTGATAGGATTAAGATGAATGATCTATTTCACTTTTGTAAGTATAGCAGGTTAAAAAAAACTTCAAAATCGTAGAGACGCGATCGCGAAGCGTCTCATCGCAAAGCGTTTCTACAGCCGACACCATTTTTATTTTGGTTTCGATGAGACGCGATGCCTCGCGTCTCATCGCAAAGCGTCTCATCGCAAAGCGTTTCTACAGCCGACACCATTTTTATTTTGGTTTCGTAGAGACGCGATCGCGAAGCGTCTCATCGCTTCGCGTCTCATCGCGAAGCGTGTTTGTTTCGACGTGTCGTATCAAGAGGCGCGAGGCGCGAGGCTTCGCGAAATCTACATTCACACAAACGGTAAAATTAATGCCATTGTCACCCCCGACTTGTCTTCACGGTTGTACAAATGACAACGGCCTCCACTACTCCACACAAGCCTCGCAATCATGGCTAATCCTAAGCCCATGCCTTGCACTTCTCCTGTGAAATATTTTTCACTCTGATAGTACGGTGTCCACACTTTGGGCAGTTCGTGGGTGGGTATAGATTGCCCATTATCACTGATAGACAGTCGCACCATCTTGGTATTTTCGGATATCACCGACACTTCTATTATAGGGGAGTGTTGTGGATGAAATTTTTTGGCATTGCTAAATGATTCACGTAACACTAATTCCAATCCTTGAGGAGAAAACGCTATCGCTTTATCGACTATATTGTCAGCTAAACGCAAAGTGATCATCTCAATTTCCAACTCTGCTTTGATCTCAATGATCAAGGTTGATAATTGAGATAAATTGAAAAGATGCTCATGTTGGGATAACTTTGAAGAATCCACATATTGTAAAATATCCAAAATTTGATCTTGCAGACGTTTAGCACTGGATCGAGCAATTTTCAGTAAGGAACGGGCTTGTGTACTGTCTAAATTGATCTGTGTTTCTTCCAAAATCTGTAGCCCTACCAAACCATTGAGCGGCGCACGTAATTTATGTGAGACTAAAGTTTGAAAAGTCCACATCTGTTGCTGCAAATTCATTTGCTCA
Source organism: Candidatus Parabeggiatoa sp. nov. 3 (assembly GCA_003645185.1). Classification (GTDB taxonomy): domain Bacteria; phylum Pseudomonadota; class Gammaproteobacteria; order Beggiatoales; family Beggiatoaceae; genus Parabeggiatoa. The sequence continues at coordinate 1,438 of QNEL01000643.1, read as the reverse complement.
CTGACATTACACAAATGCACTAATTGCTCACCTTGTTCATCAGACGGCGATTCCAAAATATTGACTTGTAACCAGAGTGATAGGCTTTGGTTTGTTTCTGGACGTACTAAATAACGTGGCGATGATCCCACATTAGGTGTAGGCCAATTTTCCCAAGCATCCGTGGGCTCACGCTTAAAATTTTGGTTTTCGATATGTTGAAAAAACCCTTCTTGTAAAGCGCCTTCGCTCAATAATCCTAAATAATAACGCGCTGCCGAATTGGCATGCTGTATTATATCGCCGTTTTGAAGCAATAAATAACCCTCATTCGATTGTTCAACGGCCCAATCAAAGCGAACACGTTCTGCTAATATTCGGCGATAACGATTGAGACGTGTGATTGTGCGAACACGGGCGAGCAATTCCACTTTATCGAAAGGTTTGGTGATAAAGTCATCGGCACCAACCTCTATTCCACGTAAACGTGTTTCGCGATCAGTGATCGCAGTCAGCATGATAATGGGCACATCGGCCAACTTGGCATGCGCTCGCACATGCTGACACACCTCAAACCCATCCATTTCAGGCATCATCACATCTAATAAAATCAAATCAGGCATTAATTCGGTAGCCTGAGTTAAGGCTTCTAGCCCATTTGTGGCGAAGGCGAGTTGATAATCCTCCGGCGCGAGTAATATGGAAAGCGCATCACGCCCACGTTCATCATCATCAACAATCAATAAACAGTTTTTTTGACGCATATTTATCAGTTATCAGTTATCAGTTTCAGGCAAAAGTTTTTGCGCGCAAAAAAGTTATCAGTTATCAGTTATCACATCAATTCTCATGGATAGTACGCTGATTTAACGTAGGGGCGAACTTTTGTTATCGCACTTAAATCTATTTATTTTCAAAAAATTTCAACTGAAACTACAAGGATTAGATATAAGAAAGGATAAATATTGATAATTGATATGATATGATAATTCAACCTTCTATTTTAACTTTAAGTTTACCAATTTAATACCGATGCGTCGTTTTTGCGCGCAAAAATTTAGCGTAGCCCACCTCCGGTTCACGTTAAAACGTGAACCACCCTACATTTTAAATGGGGCCGGCAACAAAAACACGTTACCCACCCTACATTTTAAATGGTGGGCAACAAAAATACGTTACCCACCCTACATTTTTAAATGGTGGGCAACAAAAACCCGTTACCCACCCTACATTTTAAATGGTGGGCAACAAAAACACGTTACCCACCCTACATTGATCGATATGGTGGGCAACAAAAACACGTTACCCACCCTACATTTTAAATGGTGGGCAACAAAAATACGTTACCCACCCTACATTGATCGATATGGTGGGCAACAAAAACACGTTACCCACCCTACATTGATCGATATGGTGGGCAACAAAAACACGTTACCCACCCTACATTGATCGATATGGT
>QNEL01000642.1 GCA_003645185.1 Candidatus Parabeggiatoa sp. nov. 3 | reverse complement strand
TTTCGTGTATTTTGAAATGGGGCAACCACAAGGGATTGCCCCTACGCAATGCCATGTAGGGGCAATCCCACTTGATGAGCCCTTTGCGCTAAAATATCTGTTTATTTGTGCTTCAGTACTTAAGCCATGGGGAAAGCTGTGAACTTATTTCTCCATGGCCCACTAAATTTGAGATGCTAGTGCTTCGACTGCTTCTTTAACTCTATCCTTTGCCATCAAACCAGCCTCGATAGCTCCTTCCATCCAGCCTGAATTATAGCCCATTGCATCTCCCGCCATGAAAAAGCGGTCACCTTGGCCTTCTAACATGGTTTGGTATCCATTAGCGCGCTGTTCATCGGTATATTCAAACCAACCACCCGCTTGGAACGGCATATTCTGCCATGCAATCGTCATCGCCTTACGGATATGGTTTACTCTGGGATCGAGAAGCTTAGGATGTAGGTGCCTTCCTTGAATTAATGCCTGTTTGATGCGGGAATTGCGACTCCGAAGGCCAAACGTTTCCGCAGGTCCTCCTCGTAGGTAAGCACCTGTAAGAATGCCGCGTTGGTTGTGGAAACCGGTCGATGGATACCAAATCTGACTAATCTCATCCGATGTCCAGCTAATGCCGCCATAAATTTGATTGTTGTCATCCTCCCAAAAACGCTCTGCCTGCCAAGCAACCTTACAAGCCGGAACATTGCTCACTCCATTAATCAAAGCATTCTTGAAATCGTCGTCGAAATCGTTTGTCACTTCGTGCAATAAAGAAGGCGCGATAGTTGAAATACAGTAATCAGCCACGAACTCTGTGGTCTCGGCAGATAAGTTCTGACCTAAGTGATTGACGTGTTGATGCTGTATCACCACTTTGTTTGTTGTTTTGGTGAGATGCACGGAAACCACTTTGCGGTTCAAATGGATTAAGTCACCGACACGCCCCCCCATCGGCGTGGATTGGCGCATGAAGGCTTCGGCAATCTTATCGATACCACCAACCGGTTGCAGCAGACTGGTTTGCCAATAATGGCGCATGTCATTAAAGAGTTGTTCACCCCAAATATCCTCTGCCAGCAAAAGTTCGTCTTGGTCGAGAGGAGTCCTAAATTCTCCCGGTTGCTCCCCGGCTCCTGGGGGAATTTGATAACCAGCACGGGATATATCACCTTGATATTGGTAATTATCATTCAACTGACCAAACGACTTTCTCAAGTTGTTAAAATCCTCTATGCGTTCTGGATTCTCCGTGCTGCACATTTCTGCAAAGTAGCCACGCAAGTTGTGTTTAAACTGTTGTATTGTTACAGCATTGCCATCATTGAAACTTTTGCTACGCACCAGATTAGCCCGTGAGGCAAAGATATAGCTTTCCAGTTTTACGCCGAACTGTTTGCAATAATTCAGCACAGTGCGGTGGTGGAAAGGAATACGACCCGCACCGGCTTCAAAATACAAACTGCCAGCACCATCCACCTCTTCAAAATTACAAACCTCAGGATCGCGCTGATTTTCATGATACCAGCTATCCGAGGAGCCATCTGGACGAACCGTAAATGTTCTACCTTTTGCACGCTTATCAGCTTCAAAAATATGACATTCAAAACCAAGACGAGACAATTCATAAGCAGCGGTAAGGCCGGAGAGTCCGGCTCCAATAATCGCTACTTTTTTGCCCGTTCCAATAGTTGGGTCAACCGAACCACCGGTTGCCAACCTCGCATGTGCTGAACTGCTCACATTCATTAAGCCGAGAGATCCCATCGTTTGAACAAGCGGTACAGAACCGCCTAATGCTGCCATACGGTAAAGCACTTCGCGTCGAGTGACTGTTTTCTTCATTTTAGTATTCTCAGTGTGTCAATTTGCAAGAAATAAAGGCGAGGTATCGCTGTCACGCCAAATAAATATTTTACTTATTAATTAATTAGGATTATTCGGCTGGCACCCACCATTAACAACATCATTGTAGCCAAAACAAATGTCGTCCTGTATTATCGTTCCGGGTGCGATCGGAATATCTTGGATATCATCGGCATCTGTATTACAATCTCTCGTGAAACAAATATTTCTATCGCATACCGTTTTGAGGAACTGCTTAATCACCTCTATCGTGAACTGCTCACCTGGGCAGCGGCGATATCCGAAGCCAAAAGGCGCGTAACCCGCAGTGTCACACACAGGCTTATCTTTCGAGTAGACGGTGCCAAAACCGTTATTAGTTATGACAGTATCAGTTCCATCCTTAGTGCGAAAGTCCTGATGGGGAAAAGGACACTCGTTGAAATTTGAGTTATCACCGCACAATTTTTCGTCGATTTTATCACTGGTTGGCGCGTCGATGTAACGATCTGGATTAAATACGCCGGGATCGCTCCAATGTATCTCGTCTTCGCTAATTTCCTTGTGCAGGTGGGTCGTCAGTATGACTCCGAAGGTAGGCGCAGCTTTGGCACCTGCGCTTTGACTTGAGAGGCTTCCTCCGTTTGGTGATCGGGTACGGAATATATCCATAACGAACCTGTCCAACGGCGTAAATGTGTCGCCATCACCAAGAGTATCACCACAGTTAGGTTGAGCTTTTAGAGCGTCGAAGCTGGATTTAACCACATCATCGTCTATCAAAGCCTCCATGACACGGTATATAGTGTGACCCCACTGGCTCAGGGCCACAAAATTGTGGTAACACTCGAACGTAACGTCCTCATTTCCAAATTCCGCACCCTCTCGGTTTTTGAGCCAGTAGTAGACGAAGGTTTCCTCGTCGTCAATATTTGTTATGTCATCATGGATTCTCGTCTCCATCGCCGTCACGGCACCGGAAACCCAATCTGTCAAACAGTCCTGATGTTCACGCACATTTTCGTAGTTTTGGCGGAAATTCTTACTCAATACATCGGCTTCTGCGAGGCAAGCGACAAAACTATTGCCGATCTCTTTTACCTGCGGTGGAATGCAGCCCTTATATAAATCATCTTCGCAAGTAATGTCTTCTCCCTGTTTTTCGCAGTCTTCTATAATACCAAGGTGCAAGTTCCAGTACAGTTCCCAGTAGGTCTCCACATACTTCGCCATGAGCGGTTTCCCAGCATTAGTGTCAGCCAGAAGTTGGTCAAAAAAGCCTTCCACTTTAGTGCTATACTTAGGATATAACTCCGGTGTCACCGCAGAGAAATAGACCCTTTTTGCGAGGTTTTGTACACCATCCGAGGAAACACCACGTTCACCATAGTCCTTAAGGAAAACAGAGTTCCCTTCATCTGGTGTGGATTCCCCTTTTTTCCATAGCAATCCATCCAAAAATGGTGGTACACTGTTCTTCTTGCTAAAGAAGTCCTTATCTAGCATTGGCAAGACGAGTTGTTCTACTCGGTTTGAACGAGTAAAAAGGGAAGGAATAACAACCCTTTGAAAATAATCGTCATCGTAAAAACGATTCATAAATATCTACCTCACTTATTATTATACGTCAACACATTGTGACATTAATTTCAAAGGCAACCACAAGGGATTGCCCCTATATTACATACTACTAATTTCAAGGGCAACCACAAGGGATTGCCCCTACTTCTACTACTTCTACAATTTATTTCAAGGGCAACCACAAGGGATTGCCCCTACATTTAACCAGACATCTGCCATGATATCCGCATGCTCACCGTTCTACTCATTTTACAATCAATTCATCATTTCTTGTTTGACAGTCATTAGAACGAATATTTTCCTTCAGGGATGAAATATCAGAGCATAATTGTAAACTCTCCGTTTCTAATTCCAAGTCGCCCAATACGCAAAATCCATCCTTATTGGGCATCTCAATATTTGGCAATATGCTCTTATAGTGATCCTATTTGATTTGTAAAGTGAGTTTGGTAAAATATAAAAATTCAAATTCAAAACCGGAAATAATTAACTATGTTGACTCTAGAACAGATTATAGACACAAACGAAGAGTAAAGAGTTATCCCTAACCGTTTTGTTGGTAACATTTAATGAAAGTACCATTCCTCGTAGGGTGGGTAGCGTCTTTTTGCTGCCCACCATCACCCAATTACTTACGCTTCATCACTCTTATGA
>QNEL01000641.1 GCA_003645185.1 Candidatus Parabeggiatoa sp. nov. 3 | reverse complement strand
GGATAAAGGGCGAACACGCAGGTTCGCCCCTACGACCCTATATGTTGTAGGGGCGAACCTGCGTGTTCGCCCATAAGAAATTCAGCAAACAATAAATCTCCAATTTATTTTGTGACGATTCCTAAATATTATCCCAAAATCCAATCCAAACGTTTGCCCACCATCCCTATCACAATTTTCATCAACTCATATCAGAAAAGAAGATTATGAAAAAGAACTCTTTATTTTCGACTCTGTTCGTATGCTTACTCAACCTCACTAACCCACAAGCACAACCTCTTCTTGAGGCTAACCAAGCTTTACAAGACGGCCGCTATGAACAAGCCATTGTAAAATGGCAATCGCTACTGGCAAACACCCAAGACACAAACCAGCGTTTAGAAGCCTGGTTCGGTATAGCACGGGCTTATCGATGGCTTGGACTCTACTGGAAGGCACTCAAAACCCTGAATGCTGCATTACCCATAGCCCAACACAACACCATTTACCATGCGATCCTGCTCAATGAGTTGAGTAAACTTCATTTCTCTCAAGGAGAAGAGGGATACGACAAAGCCATGGAACAAGGTACACAAGCAGTCAGTCTTGCTCGCAAGGCTAATAACACACTGATATTAGCTAAAGTGTTGATACATTGGGGCAATCTACTGACGGTAGACTATGACTACGATGGGGCACAGGAAGCGTATAGCGAAGCCCTCACGTATCTTGATTCATCAGAAAAAATTCGGCCAACGCCGCCGTTTTCCAAGACAGAAGTGGCAGCCTTATACGGTAAAATTCTGATTTCTCAAGCACAAAGCACTTTCTTATTAGAAAAAGGTGATGTTGATGCTTTTGAGGATAAAAAACAAGCCTTTAAAGGCACTATAGCTCAATTAGAAAAAACGATCACGGCGACTCAAAAGTGGCAAACGACTTATGCTCAAGCCCTCACTTTAATTAGCTTGAGCCAACTGGTGCAAAACATTCAAGCACAGTTGCCGCAACCCTCAGCGCAATTGACGGGTATCGCTTATCAAGCCTTACGAAAGGCCCTAGAAATCGCAGAACGTTTAGATAATGCGGAAGCAAAATCGTATGCCAAAGGCTATTTGGGCCAATTGTATGAACAAGCCAAGCGTTATGATGATGCCTTATATTTAACTCGGCAAGCCCTATTTTTTGCTCAACAAAACCACTTGCAACCCCTGTTATATCTTTGGCAAATGCACATCGCACGCCTTAAAAAACATTTGGGCGATAATGAGGGAGCAATAAGGGCTTACCAACAAGCCATTAAATATCTCCAGCCCATTCGCTCACAAGCGATGACTGGTTATATCAATTTCATAACCAGCTTTCGTGAACAAATCTCACCGGTTTATTTTGAACTGGCAGATGTCTTACTACAACAGGCCAGTTCTATTCAATTCTCCTCATCCCGCGACAAATTATTGCGCCAGGCTATAGACGCGATAGAAGAATTCAAAGAAACGGAGTTACAAAACTACTTTCACAGTGGCTGTATTGATCTCAAAACAGAATGCGCTGATTTGAAACGTATTTTGGATTCAAAAACGGCTATATTGTATCCGATTATGCTTCCAACCCGTTTAGAATTATTACTTTATCGGCGTGAGGGTTTAATACAAACAACGCTTCCCATCGGGGAAAAAACACTCCAGAAAAAAGTCTTGTCTTTTTTATCGCGCTTGCGCCACCATCCTAATCCAGAGGAGCGAGCTAGAAATAGAAGTATGCTTGCAGCAGCTGGGCAAGAATCTGACCAAGAAGTGTGTACACCTTCACTACGCGGCAGTGCGCCGCAAAAAGTAATCAGACGGCCATCCCGGACTTTTTTAGGCCCTGCCCAAACGCTTTACAATTGGTTAATTAAACCATTGGAGCCCCACCTCAGTGGTATTGAAACATTGGTGGTTGTTCCAGACGGCGCATTACGCACCATACCTTTTGCCGCCTTGCATGATGGCCAACACTTTCTGATTCAGAACTATGCACTAGCAATGTCTCCCAGCTTATGCTTCAAGGAATCACAGCTTTTCCAGCAGAGAGAAAACATCGTTTTATTAAATGGTTTATCTGAATCGGTACAAGGTTTTTCTTCTCTGCCTTGTGCTCAATATGAAATAGGGGCCATAGAAACTCTTTTTCCCCAATTGCATACCACATTGTTAAACAAAACATTCACTATTCCCAATCTGAAAGATCAGGTCAACCAAGCCTCTTATTCTATTATGCATATTGCTTCTCATGGGCAATTTAGGGCCAATTTAGAAGAGACGTTTATCTTAACTTATAACGATAAACTCAGCTTGGATCGATTAGAACGCTTAATTCGTAGCATGACTGTTCAGGATAAACCGGTAGAATTGTTAACCCTAAGTGCTTGTGAAACGGCGGTAGGCGATGATCGGGCAGCCTTAGGATTAGCAGGGGTGGCTTTAAAAGCCGGCGTTAAAAGTGCTTTTGCGAGTTTATGGAAAGTGGATGATGAAGCAACCCCAGCAGTCGTCATAGAGTTTTATCGGCAATTACAAAATCCCATCATGTCTAAGGCAAAAGCCTTGCAACATGCCCAGAAACGGATGCTGACTGATGAACATTATGTACGCTATCGCCACCCTTATTATTGGTCAGCGTTTTTATTGATAGGAAATTGGTTTTAGAACGGGCGCATTCCCATTTTCACGTTATTTTCCCATCAACGATAATGGATAATTAACTCTGTTTTTCAAGGGTGCATTTCCACAGCATTGTGGTTAAGTAAGTACAACGAATTAACGTCATTCGTTGTACTCAAGCGAGATTGATAATGATCCTTTTTTTAGAAATGCGCTCATTTTGCGTAGGGGCTGCCCTTGCGTGTTCGCCCTTCCCTTTCATCCGTTATATACTCGGCACGGGAATAAACTGAACTTTCTTAAGAGCGCATTCCCCCAAAAAAAAGGGTCATTCGCAAAATAAATTTGGAACGAAAAAGGCCTACGCAAAATAAATTTGGAACGAGATTCAATGGGTAGGGATGCAGTTGAGAAAACAGGGCTATAAAAAAGGTAAATGTCCATCCAATGGCGTGGCTTGTTGGTATGGCTTTCGATTAAACAACCTAGTGCAGGATCGCTCCAATCTTGATACCACTTAGCAAGCATCAAAAGGGGCAACCCTGGTTTTCCAATGGTATTGAAACTGGAGCGATCCTGCACTAGCTTGTCCAGCTAACCCAACAACTTTAGAGGACTTGCAGAATTATCTGTCTGCCTTGAGTAAAAATTTAGCGTCTGGAATGCAATATTCCAATGCAGAACTGTTGAGTTTGGTCAATACTGCTACGCAAAAGGCTATGGACATTCCGTAAAGTAGGAAAACTAAACCTGACAGGTTTTTAAAACCTGTCAGGTTTGACTCAATAACTCACTTATTCTGGAAAACCCAAAGGTGTTCTCATCATGCCTTCCTGCCCTCTATGTCTATAAAACGTACTTAGCTCACTGATATCCTTAATATCGCAGCCTTTTGGTAACTGCTCTTCCACATAACCGCCCTGCAAAATCACCATCATCGCATCCATATCCACAGTGGGAGAATCAATTTCAACCTCACCATCAATGCCTAATCATGCGGAACGACTTAAAAGAAAAAAGTAGCCCCAGTGAGCAACTATTTTAAAGGGCAGAAATACCCTTTTTTCAAAAATTAGGACTGACGCATTGACCAATGAAAATATTTATGATTCCTTTTAAATACAATATTAAAATTAAGAGACAAAATTTGTCTCAATCAGAAACGTTGTAATGCTCTTCGCTAATCATTGACTGGATTTAAGAATGAGCCTGATTTGAGAATGGGCAAGATTTGAGAATTGAACGGATTTTGAAATTGACAGGATTTTCAAATGGGCGAATTTGAGATTGGTTTTTGAAAAAAACCGCCCGACTGTGTAATGATCGGAATAGTTATACTGTGTCAGATGACAGCGAAGTCATTAATTTGATGAAATCCTATTACGGGCAAATAAACGCGACGGATTTTGAAATTGACAGGATTTTCAAATTGGACGGAT
>QNEL01000640.1 GCA_003645185.1 Candidatus Parabeggiatoa sp. nov. 3 | reverse complement strand
TGTAGCTAAGTTATTTAATCCAAGGTCAATACCTAAAACATTATCATGGGTTAATTTATCATTTGATACCTCTTTTTTATAAACAACTTCAATCACAAAATGCGGGTATTTTGGAATGATACGTACTTGTTGCAATGTATTAACTGTTGTATTTAATACTGGCAATTGGGCCTTTTTGGGAAAACGGATTTGATTGTCGGTTAATTTACATTGTTGATTAGTAAAGATAACGATATTCAAACCCTGATCGATATCCTTATACTTAGGTAATTTAGGTCTGCCCTTGAATTTATCCGGGTTTTGTTTATACGACTGATTCGCTTTAAAAAACGATTGGAAGGAATTGTCAACTAATCTTAAAACTTGTTGTGAAGACTGGGCCGGCAGACCTTTATAAACTTCTGGATAATCCCGTTTGATTATCTTATCCATCGTTCTATAATTGATAATCTTATGGTTTTTTATAAAATTTTGCCGCATAATAAAGGTGGCGCAATTATAGAGATTTTTCGAGGCAATCGATAAATCAATTAACTGTTGATTCATATCGACAATATGTCGTTCAACTCTGGTAACGAGCATAGATATAACCGTTTTCCTTGAAATATCTTGATTGAGAAATTTATAGACCAATCTATCTAAGTAATTATAACGACCATTACCTCAAATTTCTACCCTTAAAAATTTTGGTCATTTGTAATAACTGTAAATACTTTCTGGGCTTTCATAAACACGTAATAACATATTTTATAATTATTACAGTCTATTTTTTAATATTATAGGACTTACGCATTGACAGCTTTTAACTTTTATGCTCTCGCCTAAATACCAAGGGTTTAATATTATGACTGATAACTCAAAATCAGATTTTTTACCCTTTTTATATTGTGTGATATTATTTTTAAGTCATTGATTTATTATTGAAAATATATTTTTATCAATTTGTCAATGCGTAAGTCCTATATTATTTAATATATTTAGTTACTATATATTGCCCTTTTTTTTTAGAGACTCGTTCCGACAGCTTTATATCAAAACGTTTAACATTAACCATTAACCATTAACCATTAACCATTAACCATTAACATTAATGGACAATTCATCATCAAAAAAACCACTTGAAAACCTGTTTTTTAGCAGCGTTTTAGTCATCGCATTAGGCTTTCTCATTTTTTTCGTCTGGCAACTTTTCAGTAGCGGGCCTTTGGGGCAAGCTACTGAATATGGTAGGCTTGGAGATAGCTATTATAGTGTAGGCGACTTCCAACGTGCTGAGGAAATGTATCTTCAGAGTTTGGAACAGTTTCAATCTATCGAAGATTCGGCCGGTATGGCGAAACAATACGGTAATCTCGGTGTGCTCTATGCTAATCGCAAGGAATGGCAACGCGCTGAACAGATGTATATCAAAAGTTTGGAAAATTTCCAAGCGTCTGGCAATCGCAAAGGTATCGCCAATCAATTGAGTAATCTGGGTACGCTTTATGTACTTGGCAATGCCTTGCCACGGGCGGAGCAAATGTTTCTCAAGAGTTTGGAAGTGTATCAAACTTTAGGCAATCAAGCAGAGGTGGCTAAACAATACATCAATCTGGGTAATCTCTATTATGCGCGTCAGGAATGGCAACGTTCGGTGCAAATGTATTTGAAGACTTTAGAGATTCATCAAGCCTTGGGATTGCAACAAAACGTGGCCGATCACTATGGCAAGCTTGGCAACCTTTATTTTCAGCTAGGTGATATGCAACGCGCAGAGGCCATGTTGCTTAAGAGTTTAGAACAGAATACGGTGCTGAAACGCGAACCTGAAATGGCGCTTCATTCTAGCAATCTGGGAAAACTCTATATGAAACGCGGTGAGTTAGAAGCTGCTGAAAAGCGGTTTCTGAAGAGTTTGGAGATTAATCAGGCCTTAGACAATCAGGCCGAGATGGCGAGTAATTACACGAATCTGGGCGCGATTTATGCCGCTTACCCTGATTGGCAACGCGCTGAGGAGATGTTTCTCAAGAATTTAGAGATTAATCAAGCATTAGGCAAACAAGCAGAAATGGCAGATCAATATACTAATCTCGGTCAGATTTATTTGAGTCAAGGCAATTGGCAAAGTGCGGAGAAAGTGTTGCTTAAAAGTTTGGAGATTAATCAGGCTTTAGATCGCAAAGCGATTTTAGCGAATCAATACGAGCATCTTGGAAAGCTTTATTATACAGTGGGGAATTGGCAACAGGCTGAACCGATGTTCCATAAGAGCTTGGAAATGAATCGGGCCTTGGGGCACAAGCAAGAAATGGCCAATCAATATGGCAACTTGGGACACCTTTATGGTAAACGTGGTGACAAGCAACAGGCTAAAGAGAATTTTCTTAAGAGTTTTGAATTGTTTAATGAATTGGGGCATCCGAATACCCAGCGAGTGCAACGGTTTTTAGAGGCGCTTCAATAATGGTACGTAGAGACGCGATGCTTCGCGTCTCTAGTCATCACGTCTCTAGTCATCACGTCTCTAGTCATCACGTCTCTAGTCATCACGTCTCTAGTCATCACGTCGAAACATCGCACAGACGTTCGCCTCGACGTTCGCCTCGACACGAGCAGAGACGCGAGGCATCGCGTCTCTACATTATCACGTCGAAACATCGCACAAACACGAGCAGAAACGCGAGCAGAGACGCGAGCAGAAACTTTGTTATCGCCCTCAAGATTAATGGATTAAAAAACGGTTGTAAAATATAGGAGGCATGATCATGTCTGAAAAAATAACGCTGTATTTCAAACAAGGAAGCAGTGATAAAGTCTACAAAGCTTCTATGGAAGAAGTCAGTAGCAATCAGTTTTTGGTCAACTTTGCGTATGGCCGTCGAGGCGCGACGCTGAAAACAGGCACCAAAACTCAAACCCCTGTTGATTATGTTTCGGCTAAGAAAATCTATGAGAAACTGCTCAAAAGCAAAACCTCGAAAGGTTACACGCCAGGCGAGGAAGGTTCACAGTATGTTCATACCGATGCGGATAGTCGGGATACGGGTATTCAATGTCAATTGTTAAACGTCGTTGAAGAACCCTTGGTGGAACAGTTCATCAATGATAAGGCTTGGTGGGCGCAGGAAAAATATGATGGAAAGCGAATGCTGATCCATAAAAAAGCCGATACGGTTATCGCGATTAACCGGAAAGGTCTCGAAGTCGGTGCGCCAGACACGATACTGGAAAGGGCGAGTCAACTTGAGCAAACGGTTTTACTGGATGGTGAAGCTGTCGGGGAAAAACTGTTCGTTTTTGATCTCTTAGAGTTCAACGAGACTGATCTCAGAGGCAACGCTTACAAAAAACGGTTGACACAGCTTGAGGAATTGGGTTTAAACGATTCAATCATCGTCGTTGAAACGGCCAAAACCAAGGTTAAAAAACAACAATTATATGATCGGTTAAAAGCGGCCGATGCGGAAGGTATCGTTTTCAAAAAACACGCAGCCTCTTACACAGCCGGCAGGCCCAACAGTGGTGGCAATCAGTTAAAATTTAAGTTCTATGCCACCGCTTCTGTCATTGTCACCGCGAAAAATGCTAAGCGTAGTGTTGCCGTTGCGGTTATGGAAGGTGAAAATCAAGTGCCTGTCGGGAATGTCACCATTCCCCCCAACAAAGACATTCCAACAGTCAATTCAATTGTTGAAGTGCGCTATCTGTATGCCTACAAAGGGGGTAATCTTTACCAACCGATTTACTTAGGTGTGCGAGATGACATGGGTTTGGAAGATTGTGTCATTTCACAATTGAAATATAAACCAGAAGAGTAGCTTAATGGGCAGCGTGATTTAAGCCATAAATTAAACTTTTATGTAGGGTGGGTAACGTGTTTTTGTTGCCCACCAATGAATTGTAGGGTGGGTAACGTGTTTTTGTTGCCCACCAATAAATTGTAGGGTGGGTAACGTGTTTTTGTTGCCCACCAATGAATTGTAGGGTGGGTAACGTGTTTTTGTTGCCCACCAATGAATTGTAGGGTGGGTAACGTGTTTTTGTTGCCGGCCCCAATAGCTCAATGTAGGGTGGGTAACGTGTTTTTGTTGCCCACCAATGA
>QNEL01000639.1 GCA_003645185.1 Candidatus Parabeggiatoa sp. nov. 3 | reverse complement strand
TCGTTGAGTGGGAATGCTTCAATCTCAAGGGCAACCACAAGGGATTGCCCCTACATACCCTCTATTCTTGTAGGGGCAATCCCTTGTGGTTGCCCTGATATATTGAAATTATTGAAAATCCGAAATATTGACCATTTGAGCTATAACTTATTGATTTGAATCAATCCCATTCAACGAGCCCAGTGCCCTTTCTTTCGCAAAATAAATTTTGCACTCCAAGGGCCGAAAGCAAAATAAATTGGTAACTAAAATTAAATTTGTACTTCATTCAATCGGGAAACGCTATAAATGTAGGGTGGGCAGTTTGCCCGCCAGACTTAGTGGTGGGCAACGAAAAGAGGTTGCCCACCCTACATTTGACTTCATCAATTACTTTTGTTGCAAATACCGAAATCCCCACCACAGCAATAACAATATCGGTAGGTAAAGTACGGAACCACCGCCACCACCACTGCCACCTGAATTATCACTAGCACTAGCGACAACAACTGGTGCTGCTACTGCTTTATTAGCAACGGTAAAGTAAGCGAATTTATCGCTCCAGAATAAAACATAACCGGCTTCTGCATCAGTTTGTGGTTGGACAAAGACAATATTAGTACTATCAAGTATTGACCATTGTTTGCCATCAGTGGAAGCAAGCAGATTTATTTTATCACGCTCTGCATTATCATAGTCAAATGGTAATTTAATCAACATTTGCCCACCTGCCGGTAATTGTGTCAATGCTTGTCCGTTAGCATAAGATGCTTGTAAATTAAATACTGCGGAGACTAAACCACCATTGCCAGACTGAGTTGCATTGTCAATGGTATTATTATCGCCAAGAATCGCTTGGATTTGGGTGGTAGCAAATACCGGTTCATTCACAGAATTTAATTCCATTAATATTGCCATAGTACGCAATGCATTGTCACCGCTTTCTGGTTTGAAAATATACAGTTCCGGTGTCAATAAATGATTACCCATCTCATTACTATACGAACCTAATTCAGCTGCTACAATTCCATCTGCAAACGCATAACGTCGCATATTACCAGCAATTACACTGGCTCTAGCGGCATTAAGGATTGACATGGAAGGATTCACTTTGCTTTCATACAGAATGTCATCCATATTTTGGGTGACAGTGCCATCAGCTTGCAATTTCATAGAGGGTTTATCCAGAATCACAATACCTTCATCAACTAAGCGACGATCTGGCAATTTAGTGAGCTGTTTGAAGCTATTCGCTCCCAAAATACTGTTAGGTGAGATTAAAGCACTAAAAGAACCATTTTGTTTACGCTCATGACAATTTTCACATTGCAATGAATCTACCGCAAGGCGGGTATTGTGCGACATGACATAATAATTAGATTCCGTCCATACCATGACGGCATTGGGATTAGCAATACCTTTTTCAGCTAAAACAGCATCATACGCTGACTTTAAGGCCATAAAGCCATCATAGGTTTCTGGATCATCAAACCGCCAACTGCCATGAGACATTCGCGCCCCTACCGTCCCTAAAACGGCATTGGTTGTCGGATTATTTAATGAACCATATTTGTTACCTTGGTCATCAGTTTCCAAACTGAACACACTATTACGCTCGGTTTGATTCAACATGTAACCAGTATTGTTATCTTTCCAGTAATAACGCTGACGCGGATTATAAGGAATGATTTTCAGTTTACCATCCTCAGAACGGCGGTAACGATACATTATTTGTATGTTTTGGCCCCGCGATTTCTTATTGGTGATATGGCAAGCTTCACAAGAAACGATATCAAAATGGGTTTGAGTAATTCGGTTTAAGCTATTTGAACTATAGCCAGACATATCACCACTCGCTTTCCAAAGCTCTTTATGGGCTTCCAACAGACTACTATGGCCGGAAGGAATTGAGGGATTTTGAGCTTCTTGATGGCAATACACACATGATTTAGGCGCTGGATGATAGTCTAAATCATTCCGTACATCCATATCCGAATTACCTTTTAAAATCTGATGCGGATTATCTAAGTCAACATTGCTAAACGATGGACGATAATAGCTTTCAGAATGGCAAGCATTGCAATTTTTAATTTCCCGAATTTCGCCATTAGCTTCTGTCCAAGTTTTACCATAATGTACATCATCTTGATAATCTTCTTGATAAATGCCTTCCGCGTCTGTTTCCATGGCTGTTTTCTCTCCAAAACCATAAAAACCCCGCCGCGAATTACTGGTGCGATGACACATCATGCAATTATCATTATTGGGATAACGCAACATGGAAATAGTGGCTTTTCCATTTTCATCAAAGGCCGCTGCATTCCAATTTATGATCGGATTACCATTACCATCCAATTTAAGGCCGTTATCATCCCGCTCAAAATTTAGCAGCGATTGCTCGGCACCATCAGCAGATTGGGAAGTCATAACTTCTAAAATTGCACTAGAAACATAGCGAAACAATCCTTTCTCAGCTAGTTCGTCACTACGCACATCACGGAAATGATCATAAGCTTCAGTATCGGCTGGCAATTGAGCATTCTTCAAATCAGCAAAGCGGTAATGGCAAAGAAAACAATCAGCTTCAACCACGCCACTTTTTTGCCAGTCCCATTGACTAACGACAGAACTATCTACAGTTTGATTGTTGCTATCAGTACCGCGATTATAATAATCACCATCAAAAGCATTGACGGTGCTAGGTTCAACGCTATCATAACGCCGATTATTGCGGTCTTTTTCCATCCAACCACCACCGGAATGACAGCCAATACAACGCATGACTAAACCGGCTGAACCATGATCTGCAAAATCAGCATTATTAGCATTTTGTTTTTTCGCTAAAATGTCGGGATTGCTGCCACCCATGCAATTATAACCACCATAATAACCGGGAGAGACTAATTGTGGCAATTGACGCATGGCCCCAAAGTCATCACTAGCTTCATCTCGGCCAGTTTCAAAATGATAGGAATGAGTAATGCTATCGTAATCATGACAACCACTCGTGCCACAACTGGTTTTGGGGCTATAGGGTTTTTTACTATTCAACACATGTTGACCGCCTTCGTCTAATAACGGAACAGCCGGATGTGCAACAGGATTGTCCAAGGAATTGGCTTGAACAGCCTGAGTGAAAATAATGAGTAAGAAAAATAATCGAAACAAATTTGTTGTCTCCTATTCGTAAAAATGTTGAAATAGAGAAATTAACTTGAAAATATCATGCCAATTTATATCTTATTGAAAATAAAAGGAAATATATTTTAATATAGCTTCTTAATGATTGATATAACACATATATGTGGGATATGACTTATCAATTCGGTTAATAAAATAAATTTCAACTTTTCACTTTAGTGCTATAGATTTTAATATCAGTAAAACTCAAAACTGGCGTGAACATTGACTGTTCATTATTTCACATTTCACTTAACAAGTTTCGCGAGCGAAACTTTAGCGTGAAATATAGTTTTGTTCAAAAGTTCAGGTGTCCAGAATTTATCTATTTTTGGCCTTGGGCAACTTGGGCAACTTATACTGCTTAAAGCATGGTACGATTTATCGCGGCCCCCTTCAGGTAAATAATTTCAAAAGGACGAACACGTTTAAAAGGGCGAACACGCTGGTTCGCCCAGATGAAATTATTTTTTTGAACGTCTATAGAAGAATACCATCAACTCAAACATTTAATCTACGACGGTTTTGTAAAACAAATGGCATTAGAACAACTGAAACACTTCTCCCGCTATCTCAAAGCGATACAGCTACGCCTAGACAGACTCGATCACGATCCACAAAAAGATGCCAAAAAGGCAGTTCAAAACCGAATTTCGGTGGATGCTATAAAAATTGCGCGTCTCATTGTTTGCCCCAGAATTGAAAACAGCTTATTTTGTATCAGTGTAGCGGTTGCTGAAGGCTTTATGTGTGTAATCTGTAGAGACGCGATGCTTCGCGTCTCGATGCGTAGCAAATCTTTCTCGCGTCTCTACATCGCATCATATTTTTGAGACGCGAACATCGCGTCTCTACATCGCATCATATTTTTGAGACGCTTCGCAATAGCGTCTCTACATCGCATCATATTTTTGAGACGCGAACATCG
>QNEL01000638.1 GCA_003645185.1 Candidatus Parabeggiatoa sp. nov. 3 | reverse complement strand
ATAAGTCTAAGATTTTACCAGTATGACATTTTAATACTGAACCATTAATATCTTGCTTTGAAGGCTATCATCCCTTGATAAAAGCCACCTGAAATGCTAACCAAAATTTTATTTTTTGTCAAATATTTTTTTAAATAATTAATTATGATTTTGTTGGTGAAAAGAACTTTTTGTACACTCGTTTTGGTATTTTACGTCGTTTTGGCTTATTTGGTCTAATATGTGAACTGTAGTGGCAAGACTGGTGTGTCTGCCCCGTGCCTTTGTGTGTCTAAGGGAAAAAACCTTTGGTTTCTACAAAATCCTTGACAATCAAAAATTTATCCACCACACAACATTATGGCGTGATCGTCAAATCAATCTTTGCTTGTCATCTAACACGAAGCTATTAGAAAACTTGGCACCCTTCAAAGTAGTTGGGTAGTCCCTACAAACCAATTTCGGTGTTCAAACAGTGGGAATTGGGAATTGTTCATTAAGAATTGGGGATGATTAAAAATCAAGGCCCAACAGTCATTAACAAGCTTTTGAGGCCCGATTCAAATCCCCAACATTGACCTAAAACCTCAAAAAGTGTATTTAGCTAGGCTTCCCTTCGGTTCACGCAAAAGTTTAGCGAAGCTAAACTTTTGCGTGAAATGTGAAAAGCGGGGGCCCATCACACAAGTCATTGATTTTTAAGACCGCCACGGGTTTGTAGGGACTACCGCAAATTTTGCGAAGCGTTTGCAGTAAAAATGGGAAGGCACCCTACGTCAACAGGCGATTGAGGTTTGCAGATTGATGAACAGGGCTTCGCTTTCACTACAATGGGCCTTCGCAAAATAAATTTTTCACTAAAATGGGCCTTCGCAAATTTGCAACGACAATTGGGCCTTCAATATTTATCTTGTTGAACTTGGGCATCATAACTTTGATTTTATTAATTTTTACTCAAATAAGAAAATTAATTATTGTCAAATAATGTACCGGCTGAAAGTGGATAATTGCGAGAAATAATTTCATCATCAGTTAACTCACGTCCCACCCATATAAAAACTTTCTGCGCGCCAGCACCGCTTGCAAGTTCGCGCAAAGCGCGTCGTTCTATTGAAGTCAATCCGCCTTCAACTTTTTCCATTGGGTGAATAACAGTTATAGGTGAGGAATGCCAAAACCGATTTTGGTACATTTTATGAATGGCATATTGTAATGCTTTCTCAGCAATGAGGAAATCATTAATGATTAAACGTGGGTGACTAAATCCATTCACTATGACAACATTGTTTTTCGTTTTTAAGCTGTGCGCTTGTTTACCCACAGCCAAAATTGTTTTGTTGTCATTGTCAATGGCTACCGCAGGATCATCTTCGTAGATTTCACCACTCTTGATATTTTTTACAGTCAACAGATTTTCACGAAGTTTGATATACAAAATAGAGGTAAAAAATCTTTCATAAAACATAATTTTGTCTTGAGAGCATTGTGATAAGACTTCTTGGGTTATTATGGGTAGTCCCTACAAACCAGTGGCGGTATTGATTTTCGGTAGGATCGCCGCCAAAATGAACGGGTAAAAATCCAATATTTTGTTGTCCGTTTGCCCACCCTGCTCTTCGTTCCATATTGTATAACTCATTGATTTTTAATACATCCATTGGTTTGTAGGGACTACCTATTATTCTTAGGTCGAAGCGTGTGATAATCATTATTTTTTAGCAGAGTTAAAACACCTCTAACACTCTTTTAAAACAACTTTCTCGCTAACATCATTGTATAATATATGGGTATGCGTTCCTTAGATTTTTCATACGCCATAAAATGTTGATGTTCAAGTAAAGACAAACTTGCAGACTCTATCATACTTTTGACTTCTTGATATTCATACCGAGCAGTCATAAAGTGATTGATTTCAGGCGCATTCTCAAGCACCCCTTTTGCTGTCACCGAAACCTTCATGCCTTGTATTTCATGCTGAGCAATAAATTCTTCAAAAGTGAAACACATCAGCCCATCACTTTTAGTCTTCTCACTTAAAATGCCAATCACTTTTTCAATATTGGTCACAAACTCAAGAATACCGACACCTAATACGATGTCAAATGAACGACTACTGAGAAAAGGTAGGCCTTCTTCAATATTGCCTTGATATAATTCTAAAGCAGGATATTTTTCTCTCGCCTTGTCTAGCATTTTGTGAGATATATCAACGCCACAGACATGACAGCCAGCCTTCAGGAACGCCGCCGTAGACAGAGCAGTTCCAATGCCGACATCCAAAACACTATTGCCGGGTTTAAGGTGAGGTAATAGGAGAGTGTTAACCCTTTCAGGTGCTATCCATTTATACGCTTTAGTTGCCTCATCATATTGGGATGCCAGTAAATCGTAATAAGCAGATGCGCCATTGGCCTGTTGTTTGTTATTATCATTTATCATATTGAATTGTTATCCTTTATTGATATAAATGTATCCTTGTTGACAAAACGACTTTGAAGACTGCCCACAAAGTAGGTTAGCAAAAATACACAACACCCAAAAGTTTTTGCTTGCAAAAAATACGTTTTTTGCAAATATCGAATAGAACGCAGATAAGACTGATTGTCATGATTGGCGCTGATTTTTTTAATTTTTTTAATTTTTTTCTTTTAAAATCAGTCCTTATGTTAATCAGTGTTAATCATGAGAATCATGAGAATCAGCGTTCTATCTAATCTATCATTTTTTGTTACATTAATATAGCATCGCAAAAATGTTAAAAGACTTATGTGTACCTGATTAGATATATAAATCGGCACGATTAATAGACATTATACCGATTAAATTTAATATTAAAGTTTTTGCGAAACAAAAAAAATTGGGTAGTTTAACGAGTCAGTTCCCCAAAAGCGCAAAATATGAGTATAAACACGATTTTCCAGAGACGATAAAGAACGATCTATTCAAACTCGGCTTGATTGATTCTCCCAGTGGCGGGCATAAATACAAATATGATGATTGCTTTGAAGATGGCAGCTTTGCGAGATGGGTTATAATCATGCTTCTTGTTATATTCATATCAATTCCTGTAGCTGTTGGTACACTAATTTACGGGATATATAAATTAATGCTTTGGTTAGCCATGTAAAGAATAATCTACCCTCCAAAAATAGACATGATATGCTTTGGAAAAGTCAATGAATAGAAAAAGTGTTATAGCCACTTTAAAATCGGTTTGTACTGATCAATTTCTGGAAGCGAAAGCGGTTGATGGCTCTACTCTTAAATATGTGCCCGTATTTGAACGGCCTTACGATTCTGAAATGATGGGTATTACTGAAAATGGATTTTGGTGCCTTGCAAATAAAGGGCGAATTTGGGAATTGAAAAATGTTGAATCAGGGCACTTTTTTTATTTGCTACTATATACCCCCTTAAAAGAGATTGTCGATATCATAAAAAAGGGTTTGCTCAGGTTGGATTTGCCCGAAAAATTAATCATTACTTTTCCATTTGATGAGTTAGTTTTGTCTGCGATAACATCCACTTCTCATTGGTGTCATCTCGCGCTTAAATGGGTTGAAGAGGGTTATCCTCTAACTGATGAAATGCGATTATATTTGTGCAATAACGATAAACAATCGAAACTGTGGCTTAAATGGCAAAAAGACAGGTTAAGTGATGTACTGGGCCTATAAAAATCCTGATTATAACGGATGATCGGTGCGGGCGATAACAAAGGTTCGCCCCTACAATATTCGGTGTAGGGGGAGATAACGACAAAAATTCCACAAGGCTTGTAGGGGCTGCCCTTGCGTGTTCGCCCTTTTAAATTTGGTGTCCCCAAAATCCGTTATAATCAGAAAAAAAATTTCCCAGTCCTGTTTTAAAACCATTTTAAATTAGTGATATTTATCTAGGTAATTCATTGAAATTAATCCCATTCAATGATCCCAATGCTGATGACGACACTTCGTTATTTTTGCCCTTTTGAAAAGGGGAATCTGATAGTTACCTAACCAATAGTATTCAATAGTATTGTATGGAACTAACAGGCGGCTAATAATTAGCAGAAGTTAGATAGGTCATAACACCTTCAAATGTTCAATCCAGTTTGAAGCTCTGTTGTT
>QNEL01000637.1 GCA_003645185.1 Candidatus Parabeggiatoa sp. nov. 3 | reverse complement strand
GTCGCCGAAGTGGGTAATTCACTCGCCAATTTTTTGACAACCGCTAAAGGCATACGTGAGTCCATTGGTGTCGCGTAAATAAATAAAGTATCGCCTGGTTTCACCTTCTCTTGTAAAGCGGGATCCAAACTGACATGGACTTCAATTTTAGCCATTGTATCCCCCGACTCCGTTTGTGAAGTCGTGGCGTGTGGTGAGGCGATATCAGCACGGCCGCCTTGCAAACGTTGTTTCGCCATCGCAATTTGCCGCTCTAATATTGTTTTAAATTCTACCGCTTCGGGCGGCATTTGTGCTGATAAACGTCCTAAATACTTAATCGCCACGCGGTAATCCCCTTTTTCCATAGCGGCCATACTCGAAAACCATAAGGCCTTTTGATGATTGGGATCGATGCGTAAAGCGCTTTCCAGTAGTGTATTAGGCAATCCGACAAATTGATTGTCATTTGATTTCGCTAAAAAATCGGCAAAATCAGAAAGCACTTCTGGATCATTTTCAAACTGTGCCAAAGGCGACATGAGAAATTTGGGTTCGCCTAAAGTCAAATATCCCCCCATTGCCAAAGCCGGAATAAAAATGGCAATCACAATACTCGCCCAACAATTTGAAGCGTGAGCAGGTGCAGGTGTCTGCTCATTTAAGTCTTGGGCAAGTGATTTATCCAATTCTTGTTTATCCAAGGCGAATTGCTCAGGGCTCAATTTTTCTTGTTCTAATTCCGCGAGACGTTCTTTGTAAATCGCCACATTCAAGCTATTGCTATCAACATCAACATTAGCATGTTGTTTAACAAGCGGTAGTATAACAAAGGCAAGGGCAAGCAATGTGAGCCCGGCTGCAATTATCCAAAATGTGAGCATAGTTTTTCCTTATTCACCCAGTACGTGTTTGATTTTATTGCGTTCTTCTTCAGTGAGGGAGTCCGGTGTGGCGGTGGTTACGGCATGACGGCGAATAAAATAAATCAACGAGATCAATGCGATAAGCAGCAGTACCAAAGGCCCCAACCATAAGACATAAGTTTTGGGTTGTAGGGGGGGATCATAGAGAACAAAATCACCATAACGTTCTACCAAAAAATCGGTGATTTGTTGGTCAGTTTGACCTTCAAGAATTTGATTGCGGACTAAGTTACGAACATCTTGTGCCAATTCTGCATTAGAATCAGCAACTGATTGATTTTGACAAACGACACAACGCAATACTTTCGTGATTTCAGAAAAGCGTGTTTCTTGTGTAGGCGTGTCAAACTCACTCGGATTTTTGTCTACCGCATAAAGCTTAAAAGGTAGGATTAAAAGTATTAAAATAAAAACCTTTATTTTCATCAGTATTATGATTGTGTTATTGAAAGAGCAAACAATAAAAGAAAAAAATAGAAATGTCCAGAAAAGTTTTGTCGGTTGGGATCGCTTAGTGACACGATTTAAGTGATTTGCCCATAGCCCAGCGCCTTAGCGAGCATTCTTTGAAAAAATTTGAGTTAAAGGAAAAATAGCTAATTAATAATGTATAATTCAAAATAGCTAATGGATTATCAAATGGCTTTATCAAATTTTGAGGCGCTTGTATTAAAATCAAGGCTGTGTGAATGGGTTTATGTTTGACAAAACGGGCTTGCTAATAAAAGCAAGCGCAAATGATCTGAGATTGATTGAAAAAGAAATAAATAGGAAAATGGATGAGGAAGGATTTAGGATAAATAGTGGGCAACGCCCACCTACAATTATGGGGGTTATTATGAACGTTGATGCACAAACCTTAAATCCGTTATTACACGGCTTGCGGTTTGAGAAAACTGATAACGCATTTCCACTGCGTATTCAAAGGCCTGACAAACCCCAAGTGGATGAATTTCCATACGGTTGGCGTTATCAAAAAGAAACGCTGCCTTCGGGTGAAGAAATCTTGATTCAAATTCCACTCACAGCCGAAGATTTTTTAAACCCACAACTGGGGGATGTCATGCCTCAAAATCGAAGACACTACCAAGACAATGTTGATCTTTACGACATATTTCAAGTGCGCTATTCAAAGGATGAAACGGTAGGCGTTTTCGGTGATATGAAAATGTTATGGCGCATCCCAGATTTAAAAGAACCTGCACCTGATGTGGCTATTGTGCCCAATATCCGAAATAAAACAGCCGAACGTTCCAGTTTCGATGTTGTCGAAGAAGATACTCGCCCATGCTTGGTGATTGAAATCATTTCGCCAAACTACCCAGGTGATGATACACATAAAGTGTTGATTTATGAAAAAGCGCGTATTGCGGAGTACATTATTATTGATCCGCATTCTAAAGCAAAAAAACCGTATTATGAACTGTCTGGTTATCGTCTAAAAGGGAAAAAATATAGGCCGATCAAACCCAATAAGCAAGGCAGTTTACTCAGTGAAACAACCCAAGTGTTGTTCAGTACAGGCAATGAAAAACAAGAACTGATCTTAACTGATGCCTCTACTGGTAAACAGTTGCTAAACAACCTCAAAAGGGAAAAGGCTCTTCAAAAAGCCGAGGAACGGGCGCAAGACGAAGGCGAAGCGCGACGCGAAGCCGAGGCACGAGCGCAAGCGTTAGAAAAGCAATTGCGGGAATTAGAAGCTAAGCTCAAGCTCAAATAGGTGGGCTACAGGATCAATGCCATTAAATTAAGCTTGGGCGAACACGATCGGGCTGCCCCTACAGCCCCTTTCTTTTGCTGGGTTTTGTAGGGGCATATCGACGCCCAATATTTAAAATCGCCTTAATTTAATCTAATCTACTCTTCACCACGATAAATACAGCCACTTGTACACGTCTCTTGTATTGCGATTTGACACAAATTGGGCAATGTCGGTTTTAAACGTTGCCAAATCCAACGCGCCAAATTTTCACTGGTTGGATTGTCTAAACCCTCAATGTCGTTAAGGTAATGGTGGTCTAACTGTTCATACAGCGGCGCAAAGGCCTGTTTAATATCAGCAAAATCCATAACCCACCCAGTGTGCGCCCCTACCTCACCGCAAACATGAATCGTGATGTGAAAAGAATGCCCGTGTAAACGATGACATTTATGTCCATTTGGCACATTAGGTAAACGATGCGCCGCTTCAATGTTGAATTGTTTATAAATTTCCATGATGAGATTGGTGTGATTTTTAACACTAATTACAAGGATTATATATAATAAAAAAGCTCAAACTTTAGTTTGAATTTGAATTGGAGTTCAAACTTTAGTTTGAATTGGATTTGAATTGGAGTTCAAACTTTAGTTTGAATAGAAGTTTAGATTTCGTTGCTCGATCAACTTGAGTTTGAATTGCAATCAATCCTACCGAGACAAACTAAAGTTTGTACGGAAAAAGACAAACTAATGTTTGTACTCCAAAAAACAAACTAAAGTTTGTACGGAAAACCAGACAAACTTTGTATTCTTGGACGTAAACGAAAATGACTCTCATGAGCGCCGAACTGAAATCACTCTTTACCAAACTTAACCCCGTTTGTCACAAAGCTTTTGAATTTGCGGCTGACTTTTGCGTGGTACAAGGCTACTACACGATAGAAATTGAACACCTGTTGCAAAAACTATTGGATCAATCTGATACCGATATGCCAGTGATTCTACGTCAGTATGCGATATCAATACCTAAGCTTAAATGGGAACTCGCCCGTGCGACAGAAAAATGTCAGCGCGGCAATGAACGCACCTTATCTCTGGCACCTGCTACGCTCACCTTGCTGCGTGAAGCTTGGCTGATGACTTCCCTACAATTTGACAGTCATTTGATTCGTTCAGGTGCAATATTACTCGCACTTCTCGAACCTGAATCACTCCACGAAGAAATACTCAAAAAGTGCCCCTCATTGCTAAAAATTCCCCGCGAATCGTTACTGCAAGAATGGCACAAATTGATAAAACAATCTACAGAAACTCAGCCTTCATCTCAAGAGACTAAAAACAGTGATGATAAAGATGAGCCGGCCGATTCAAGCCATAAAATGGCTTCACCGATTTCGGCCATTGAAGACTATACCATTGATTTAACACATCAACTGCGTTCAAAATCTCAGGATCCCATAGTCGGGCGCGAAAGCGAAAT
>QNEL01000636.1 GCA_003645185.1 Candidatus Parabeggiatoa sp. nov. 3 | reverse complement strand
CAATCAGCTATGCCTACAATGACAACACAGGCAAACTGAAAACGCTCACGGCCCCTGATGGCAGTACCCTAAGCTATACTTATGATGGCTCATTACCGCTGTCAGAAACTTGGAGCAATGGTGACATCACTAGCACATTGTCTCTCAGTTATGACAACCACTTCCAAGTCACAACACTCAGCCTGAATGGTAACGCCGTTAATTACGAATACGATGCTGACGGCCAAATCAGCAAAGCCGGGGATTTAGGGCTCACCCGCAATGAGCAAAATGGCTTATTCACGGGCACACAATTGGGTAATCTCACCACCCAACGTACCCATAATACTTTCAGTGAGATGGCCAGTGAAACCGCCACTTTAGACGGCAACACACTTTACCGCACTGAATACCAGCGCGATCAATTGGGGCGGATTACCCAAAAGGTGGAAACCCTTGAGGGCGTTGCTACCACGTTCGACTATCGTTATGATGTCGCAGGGCGTTTAATTGAAGTCAAACAAGATGGAGTGATTGTAGAGGCCTACAGCTACGACGACAACGGCAACCGCCTAAGTGCAGACACAACTCACAGTTCCGTCAAAGGCCAGTATGATAACCAAGATCGTTTAACCCAATACGGTGACAACACCTACGACTACAGCGAAAATGGAGAACTACGCCGTAAGAACAACAACGGCCAAATCACCCAATACCACTACGATGTACTCGGTAACCTTCAAACAATCCAATTGCCTTCAGGCAAACAGATTGAGTATGTGATTGATGGGCGCAATCGGCGTGTTGGCAAAAAGGTCAACGGACAATTAGTGCAAGCTTTTCTGTACCAAGGTTCCTTGAATCCCGTGGCTGAATTGGATGCTAACGGCAATGTGGTGTCAAGATTTATCTACAGCTCCAAAGCCAACATCCCTGACTACATGCTCAAAGATGGCAAGACTTACCGTGTTTTGAGTGATCACTTAGGCAGTCCAAGGCTGGTAGTTGATATCAGTGATGGTACTGTTGCCCAAAGGATGGATTATGATGCTTTTGGGAATGTTACCTTTGATTCAAATCCTGGATTTCAACCGTTTGGGTTTGCAGGTGGAATTTATGATTTGGATACCCAGTTGACGCGCTTTGGGGCGCGGGATTATGATGCTCAAACAGGACGTTGGACTGCCAAAGACCCTATTTTGTTTGCAGGTGGTGATACTAACCTTTATGGCTATGTGTTGGGTGATCCGATTAATGGCATTGATCCACAAGGTCTTCAGGATGCAATACTTGAGCCGATTGAAGCTATAGCAAATGTGGGAGCTTATGATGCTTACACAGCTTATCAAGATAGCAAGACTGCCGACAAAGCTGCAAGAGAATTGATGAAAAATGATCCAAATTTGGGTTGGTTAGATTGGGCGGATGGGGAACCCTCTGCTTATAGGCATTGTGTTTGGTCGTGTTTAATGACACAGCATATTGGAAATGAACAAGCCGAGGATGTCGGTGATATTCACGAGTTTTGGGGCGACAATAGCCCCCAATCAAGTCAACTCGATCAATGCAATAATCAGAGTGGTCGTGACATAGGAGAGAAGAATCCAAATGGAGACTGTATTCAGCTATGTTCAAATAACAGGTCTAGTCTTAAATGGTAATCTAGTGCAGGATCGCTCCAATCTAAAGACCCCCTAGCCACTCTGAAAAGGGGCTTGCCCTGGTTTTCCAATGGTATTGAACTGCTTTCCTGCACTAGTACCTTGTTATAGCGTTTTCCGATTGCATGAGGTACATCACTTGTAGGGGCAAACCTGCGTGTTTGCCCTTTTTTGTATTTAACTCAAACGGGAATTGCTATAATTTCATTTTGTCGATTTATATAGGGTAGAAAGATCGCAAGAAATCCACTACACCAGACAAAAGAACGCTGACAGGCACTGGTTCACTTCAATGTAAAAACTATAAAAATCAACCGTTTAAAATCATACCTTCAAAACGGGGTAATCGCCTTGTTTATCAAGGCAATGAAAGCCTATTTCGCCATCAGGACTGCATTGAACTGAACCAGTGCCGAATCTTAAACATTTTTGATAATTTTTCTTTCATAAGTAAATCAAGTCAAAATTAGAATTGCTGCTTTACGATGCTCTATTTTTGAGTGTTGACATCAACAAGTTATTGATTTATGTTAATGCTAAGATAATTTGATCTCATAAAATTAGATTTCTTTATAAATCAATGCTTTACAAAAAATTTGAAGATCGAGTTATAGCATATGATTTTGGCAAAAGAACCTTTTCATTTGCGAACGAACATCTATAGATAGATTTTCAAGGAGTTTTTATGCTAATCACTCTTTCATATATAAGTGCCTTGCTTCCTTTATTATTTGGTACACTTATTTTTTTGGGATGGTATTTCACTCGTTTCCTTATATTTTGGCTTTTAGGTATTTATACTATTATTATAGGCACTGTTCTCGTGTTATTTGGTTTTGTAACCTTGCTTATCCACTCGTTCCGAAACCAAAAATCATTCTGGAAACAGCGGTTAGTCATTATCATGTTGTTACTTAACTTTCCTGTAGCAACCCTCTATACGTTCATAGTCTTGGATGTAGAAACAAGAATAGAACTTGAAATCGTTAACCACACTCAAAGAACATTAGATTCAATTGTTATACAGGGCCCGGTAAATAAAATAACGCTTGAGCCAATATCTTCAGGACAACAAGTGAAAACCTATTTTTATCCTGAAGGTGAAGGACTACTAGAGATATTTGTTTCTTCGGATAAACAAAAGGCAGAAGCCATTATCGATGGTTATATCACTAAATTTCCCAGCAATATGCACGATTCAAAAATTATTGTGGGTTCTAATTTAGAAATTACGGTTATCAATTTGCTAGAAGAAAGAAAAACGAGATAGCAAGCGTAGAGAGTGTCTCATGCACAGTTTTTTCTTTTTCAAATATCAGGTGAGTTTGAGCTATAGAGCAAACTCACCTTTTTTTTGGTTCCAAACTCAGGAAATGAATGTGAGGTTTCAAGACTTCTCCTGATGGTATGGTAAACAAAAGGTTTATCAATGCTGAGGGTGAAACCACAGTGACTCGTCCAGATGGTACGGTGATTGTGTCCGAAAAAGGCCCATATCCGCGTTTTGCAATGCAAGCGCCATTTACCAAACGTATAACTATCACTACGCCCAATGGATTAAGTGGTGTTATCACCACCGAAAAAACGGTTGAACTGGCAGAAGCGAGTGATCCTTTAAGTTTGTTAAGCTTGACAACTCAAATTACGACCAATGATCGTAGCAGCGAAAGTGTTTATGATGCCACCAAGAAAACGCTTACGACTAAAAGTGCCGCTGGCCGAAAAAGCGTTTCAATCCTTGATGACAAAGGCCGGGTTATTCAACAGCAAGTGCCCGGATTGGCAGAGCTTTTCTACACCTACGATAGCCGAGGTAGGTTGACTCAAGTGATTGAAGGGGAAGGTGATCAGGCCCGGACAGCAAGCATTAACTACGATCCAGACAGTGGTTATGTCGCTGAACTCACGGATGCCTTGCAACGTACTGAAGAGTTCACTCGTGATGCCGTGGGCCGAGTTCTCAAGCAAAAATTGCCTGATAATCGGCAAATTGAGTACGAGTACGATAAAAACGGTAACCTGACAGCCCTTAAACCGCCTAGTCGTCCAGAGCATCTCTATGCTTATAATGAGGTTGATTTGCAAACCGAATATCAAGCGCCCTCAGTCGGTTTGGAAAGCCATGAAACCTTATCCAGTTACAATCTGGATGAACAGGTGACGCGGATCACACGCCCAGATAACCAAGTCGTTGATTTCAATTATGATCAAGGGGGCCGGTTGACAGAAATTGTGTTGCCAAAAGGCACACAAACTTACACGTATGATCTAAACAGTGGTCAAGTCACGGCTGTCACTGATTTATCAAGTGATATCAAGCTGAATTATCGCTACGATGGTTCATTGTTGTTGGAAGAAAAATGGAGCGGTAGTCTGACTGGTCGTGTCAACTATGGTTACAACGCTGATTTTCGTCTGGCCTCTCACAGTGTCAACGAACAAAGTCACATCGCTTAT
>QNEL01000635.1 GCA_003645185.1 Candidatus Parabeggiatoa sp. nov. 3 | reverse complement strand
GTATTTTAATAAAAGCAACCGGGGCAACCACAAGGGATTGCCCCTACAACCGCGCCCGTAGGGGCAATCCCACGCGCAAGCCCCTTGCGCTAAAATACCTGTTTATTTGTGCTTCAGTACTTATCACATCGTTGAGTATAACATGTTATTTAAATCAAGAAAATCAAGATTGATGATTTTAGCTTTAACGCTACTTTGCTTAACCTGGTTAGACGTTCAAGCTGATGAATGGTCAGGTTATTTCGCTGGTGAAATGCGGTATTTTCCTGAATCCCCGCTGTCGGCTGATCAATATCAAGATGTCAATTTATCCCTTTCTGCACAACCTGAGTACCATCATAAATGGGATGATGGTTATCAAACTTTTACTTTTGTGCCTTTTGTGCGTGTTGATCAGCATGATCAAGAACGGACTCATTTTGATATTCGTGAACTCACTTGGTTGAAAGCAAGGCAAGATTGGGAATTACGGCTAGGTATTCGTAAGCTATTTTGGGGAGTGACTGAATCTCAGCATTTAGTCGATATTATTAACCAGACGGATTGGATCGAACATCCTGATACGGAGGATAAATTAGGCCAGCAGATGATCAATCTGGCCTTGATTCAAAACTGGGGAACTGTGGATTTTTTCATTTTACCCGGTTTTCGTGAAAGGACTTTCCCTGGCCGTAAAGGCCGTTTATTGTCTGGCGGTATCCCGATAGAGACTGATCAGACGCGCTATGAATCGGGGGCTAAACAGAAACATGTCGATTGGGCTGTTCGTTGGTCACACACTTTGGGGGATTGGGATATTGGCCTGTCTCATTTTTCAGGTACTGGCCGCGAACCCCGTCTGATTCCAAGTTTGGATGGTGCGGGTAGATTTGTTTTGATACCTTACTATGAACAAATCAATCAAACTGGGCTAGATTTACAGTTCACTCAAGAAGATATATTGTGGAAGCTTGAAATGATTTCGCGCCAAGAGCAGGCTGGCCGTTTCACGGCCTTCACTGGTGGTTTGGAATATACCTTTGTGGGCGTTTTTGAAACGAATGCTGATGTCGGCCTGGTGACAGAATATCTCTTTGATGATCGTAAGGAAAATGCGCCTACCCCTTTTGAGAATGATATGATGTTAGGGTTGCGTTTGACGCTGAACGATGTTCAAAGCACTGAACTGTTAGCGGGGAGTCTTTTTGATTTGGATAGCCAGGCGCGTTTTTTTCTTGTTGAAGCCAGTCGTCGTTTAGGTGATAACTGGAAATTGAGTTTAGATGCTTACATTTATTCCAATATGCCTGTCGATGATCCCGCTTATGGTTTCCGCTATGAGGATTTTGTACAGTTGGAATTGGCGTGGTATTTTTAATCAATTCAATTCTCAAAAAAAAACAGGGCAACCACAAGGGATTGCCCCTACAGACGTAATGTAGGGGCGAACCTACGTGTTCGCCCTTTTGAAAATTCTATTTGTTGTTTGTTAAATTGTCACTACATTTTCCGTTTAACATTTCACGCAAAAACGTTTGCGTGAAATCCTGTTGAGCATTCTAGCTATTTGCTGTCCGTTGGCTCGCTCATGGGCAAACCCATTAGGGATGATAGCCCAAGCAAACGCGCTGCGCCTAACAATTCAGCTGATGCCTCTACCCAACCTACTGTTACCGCTGGGTTGTTGACAAAAGCGAATAAGAGTTGCAAAGCGGCAGTATCGATTCGTTCAACTTTAATCCCGTCTAATTGAACCCTAATCCCTTGATATTGTAAGAATTTTTCTTTTAAATCCATGACTTGAACTAATGTCAAGCTGGGTTCCAAAGATACCTTGATCCATTCACTTTTCAAGGAAGTCAGTGGGTTGTCAGAGGAGAAGTCTTCGCAAGGGCTGTTTTCAACTACAGGTTCACTTGTCGAAGAGTCTGCCTGTTCATGACTTGTGTTAGTTTGCGATAAATTTTCTGTCATCATTGTTAGTTATGCCATTATTGGTTATCACTACAAATCTTATTTAAGATTAAGGGGCAGGCAACCTTACCACCTATCCGTTTTTTCTAATTCATTGTATGTAGAGACGCGATGCCTCGCGTCTCTGATATTACGAGAGAGACGCGAGGCATCGCGTCTCTACTTCAAATACTTGTGTATAACGATGAGTACTCAGGTATACCCAATTCAGTCCACAAAAAAATACACGCCCAATGCAATTAACAATGAGAATACAAGTGCCATTAAGTCTTCATGCCGATCACTTTTGAAAATAGTGAGGGTTGAACCACGATTAAATTTGGGTTTGTCTTGGGTTTTTTGGGTGTCTTCAGACATCGTGAAAGTTTCCTCGTTTGAACGTTGTGATTTTGATGATGTGCTTTGTGATGAACCTGATCATTGGCTATCTAAAGTGTTAAGGCTAAATGGTTTCATGTACAAATAGCATGACGACGATGAGGGATAAGACGGCTTTGAGGGTGCCGACTACGCCGCCGATAATCAGCGGTTGTCCACCTGCTTGTTTGATTGAGGCGAAGGTAATTTGCATACCTAACCCGACTAATCCGAAGGCAAACAGCCAGGTGATAAAGTCGCGGAATTTCTTGATTTTCTGGGCAGTATGGCGGACGGCTTTGTGGGCCTTTTTCAGGATGCGATTGGCTGATTTGGTGAGTATATTGGCATTGATTAAGCCACGCAAGGTGTTCTCATCTTCAATGGACATCACTTTTCTGTTTTCAATTAAACGCGCTAATGCTGCCTGACGGGTTTCCTGTTCCACTTTCGATTGTTCTTTCTTCAGTGTGGCAATGGCTTCTGGGTTTAAGAGTTTTTCGGCGGGAATACTGTTGTCGAAATATTTGCCTTTGTAGTGATTGGCTGGGGAGAATATGCCGGTGGATGAGAGGGCAAACATTAATAGGAAGCCGATGACGAAAATGGGGAATTTTTGAAAGGCTACCTGAAAGAGGTTGACTCCGGGAGCGTTTTCTTCACGTTCGACATACCAAATGGCTAACCAGACGACGATGATCGGCAGTATTAAGACACGGGTGATGTTGAAGATTTCTGCCACTTTTAGGGTTTCAATGCCGTCTGGCTGGTAGGCGAGGGCGGCTCCGGCAACTTGGGCTGAATTGAGAATCCCTGTGCCTGCCCATGCGCCAAATTGGACGTATCCCATGTTGAGCAGGTTGCCAATGATGGGGAATAGGAACATGCAGCCGACTCCCCAGAGTAGAATGGTGCCGATGGTGTAGGCTATTTCGACAGATTTGGCTTGTACGACGGGGGCTGCTGCGACGGTGGCCGAAACGCCACAGACACCCATGCCGGCTGAGAGTACGCCGGCCATTGAGTTGGGAATGTGACGTCGTGCGCCCATCCACAGTACGATGCCTACTGAACCTAAGACGAAGAAGCCTACCATGACGATGGATAGGGAGCCTAGCTGTTGTAATTCGGCGAGGCTGTAGAGTGTGCCGAGTAAAACGACTCCGGTTTTGAGGCCTAAGCGGGAGAGGCGTACTCCATTTTCTGCCCATGTGGGCACTTTCAAAAAGTTGACGATCAGAATGCCGATCAGAATGCCGAGTACGATGTAATTGAGGCCAAGCACCTCATGCAGGTATTTGGCACCCATGACGGGCCCCATTGATTTGCTTAATACGGCGATGAAGGGGGCGAGAAACCAGCGAACGCTCATCGCAATGGCTAAAATAAAAATGACTCCGGCGACGGTGGAAAGATAGTAGTCGAGATGCCCTTCTTTGTGTTTGCCGAACCAATGCCATAGGCCGACAACGATGGCGATGCTACCAAATAAATAGGAGAGGGTGGTTATTTCTCCCATCATTTTTTTAATCGCTAAATAGTTGATCAGGCCATCCATTAGCCCAAAGTGAGCGAGTGTGCCGATTGCTACCATGCTGACACCCATGAGGAATAGGGCGGGATGTTTTTGAGTATAAACCATCTTTTTGTTTCCAATATTAATTAATAAGTACTGAAGCACAAATAAACAGGTATTTTACAACCAAGGGCAACCACAAGGGATTGCCCCTACGAACCGCCCGTAGGGGCAATCCCTTGTGGTTGCCCCCTTTCTGTTTTTTTAAATAT
>QNEL01000634.1 GCA_003645185.1 Candidatus Parabeggiatoa sp. nov. 3 | reverse complement strand
CTTTTCACGCCAAAGATTTTGCGCGCAAAATCTTTTTCACGCTAAAGTTTCGCTCCGCGAAACTTTAGCGTGAAAGCGTGAAAGCAGTTGTCTAAAAGCTCAAGTCACCTAAAGGTGACTAACCTTTCACCTAAAGTTAGTTGGGATGATCGCCCCCGCACTTTTAATCACACCCCAATTAACCTAAATTATAGATAATTATAATTCAATGGCTTATAATAATTATGTGCTGAAAGTCAAAAACTTTTATCAAACTAAAAAACCACGTCTTCTCTCTATTTTGTTTTTTACAGATACCAAACACTATAGATGACAACATAAATTATGTTAATATAAAAAAACAATGAGTTAGTTAGTTTAATGAATATTATATCATTATGATTTAAACTAAATTATTCACCATTTTGTAGAAGCGATAAAGTCTTTCACTTTAATAAATTAGACATTATACCGATTTAATTATAAGTGCTTGATTTTATTATCTTTATAAAAATGATAATGTTATGTAAATCAATGAGTTACGTTAAATCGGCATAAACTCTATTAAAAAACGATTGATCATTTTTCATTTTTCACTCACATTACCAGCATCAATTTTTAACTGATAATGACCAATATGGAAGTCATACTCGCTCAACCTCGTGGTTTCTGTGCAGGGGTAGTACGTGCCATAGAAATCGTAGAACGTGCGCTTGAGACTTATAATCCCCCAATTTATGTCCTGCATGAAATTGTCCATAACCGCCATGTCGTAGAGAAATTAAAAAAACGAGGCGCTCTTTTTGTAGAAACGCTAGATGATGTACCCCTGGGTGCCTTATGTATTTTTAGTGCTCATGGTGTCGCTCAGGCTGTCGTCAAAAATGCCGAACAGCAGCAATTACAAATCATTGATGCCACCTGTCCCCTAGTCACAAAAGTACATACGCAAGCACAACGATACGCACAACAAGGTTATTTCGTCATCATTATAGGCCATGCGGGACACCCCGAGGTAGAAGGAACACGCGGCTGTGTTCAAGGGCCAGTGCATGTGTTATGCACACCAAAAGAAGTGATGGCGTTACAGATTGACGAACCGGAGCATGTCGCTTATGTCACTCAAACCACTCTGAGCCTTGATGATACCCGCGAAGTGATTGAAGCCTTAAGCGCACGTTTTCCAAAGATTAAAGGGCCCGCATTGACGGATATTTGTTATGCGACACAAAATAGACAAAATGCGGTACGTCAACTGGCTTCCGATATTGATATCTTGCTAGTGGTTGGTGCCCATAACAGTTCAAATTCTAATCGTCTGCGCGAAGTCGGTACACAAGCTGGTGTTCAAGCCTACTTGATTGAAGATGCAGAAGATTTACAAGCAGACTGGTTTGCGAATCACCCCATCGTCGGCATGACGGCCGGTGCCTCTACACCTGAAGTCTTGGTAGAAGGTGTACTACAACGTTTACGTCACTTTGGTGTTAAAACCGTTAAAACGATGCCAGGCAAACCTGAACAAACCCTATTTCGGATACCTCAAATCTTACTCAATCCCAAACAACCGGATAAACCACAGGAATATTAGAGATGGCCCTTTCAAGCCTTACCGCTATTTCTCCCATTGATGGACGTTATGCCAATAAAACCCAAGTTTTGCGAACCATTTTCAGCGAATTTGGCCTGATTCGTTATCGGGTAATCGTTGAAATTCGCTGGTTACAATTTCTCGCAGCTCATCCAGATATTGTTGAAGTGCCAGCGTTTAGCACTGAAGCACAAACCGTGTTAAATGATTTGGCAGAGCGTATGTCTCTTGAGTCAGCACAACGGGTTAAAGAAATTGAACGCACCACCAATCATGATGTCAAAGCGGTTGAATATTTCATCAAAGAACACATTGCCCACTTGCCCGAATTAGTCGCGATCAGTGAATTTATCCATTTTGGCTGCACCTCAGAAGATATCAATAACCTAGCTTATGGGTTGATGCTACAAGAAGCCCGTAGCCAAATCATCATGCCAAAGATAAAAGAAATGCTGACAGCCCTCACCGATATAGCAGAACAATATGCCAACCTGCCCATGCTATCGCGTACACATGGGCAACCTGCATCTCCAACAACAGTGGGTAAAGAAATAGCGAATGTCGTATACCGTTTACACCGTCAACGTGAGCAAATGGCACAAATACCCATCATGGGCAAATTCAACGGCGCAGTCGGAAACTACAACGCCCATTTAGCAGCCTACCCCAATCTTGATTGGGAAAACATAGCCCAACAATTTGTCACCCAACTGGGTTTAGAATGGAATCCCTACACCACCCAAATTGAACCACATGATTATATAGCGGAATTATTTGACACCTTAGCCCGTTTTAACACCATATTAATTGATTATTGCCGCGACACTTGGAGCTATATCTCATTAGGCTATTTCAAGCAAAAAACGATTGCAGGAGAAGTCGGCTCATCTACCATGCCCCACAAAGTGAATCCCATTGATTTTGAAAATGCGGAGGGCAACTTAGGGATTGCCAACGCCTTGTTTAGCCACTTAGCCGCAAAATTACCCCTTTCTCGCTGGCAGCGCGATTTAACCGATTCCACAGTGCTACGCAATTTAGGCGTAGGCATAGCCCATAGCCTTATCGCTTACGAATCCTGTCTCAAAGGGATCAGTAAACTAGAAGTGAATCAAGCCATAATAGAAGCAGATTTGAATCAAACCTGGGAAGTCTTAGCAGAACCCATACAAACGATAATGCGCCGTTATGGTGTCGCGCAAGCTTATGAAAAATTGAAAGACTTAACACGAGGGCAAGGCATCGAACAAGCCCGTTTACAGGCCTTTATTGCCGACTTACCCATTCCAGAAGCCGATAAAACACGCTTACTGAAACTAACACCCGCTACTTATACGGGTAATGCAGCTACACAAACCCAATCTTTAAAAAGGGCGCATTTCTAAAAAAACATTATCAATCTCGGTTGAGTTGTACTCACCCACAATGCCGCTCCCATGTACACTAGGCATTGTTTATCAAGATAAATCTTGAATGTTTGATTTTCGTTCCAAATTTATTTTGCGAAGGCTCGAATGGAGTGCAAAATTTATTTTGCGAAGGCCCGAATGGAGTGCAAAATTTATTTTGCGAAGGCCCGAATGGAATACAAAATTTATTTTGCGAAGGCCCGAATGGAGTGCAAAATTTATTTTGCGAAGGCCCGAATGGAGTGCAAAATTTATTTTGCGAAGGCCCGAATGGAGTGCAAAATTTATTTTGCATCGGTGCGAATGAATGGAGTGCAAAATTTATTTTGCGAAGGCCCGATTGATTGAGATTGATAATGAGCCTTTTTTTGGGAATGGGCCCCTTTAAAAACGGTAGGGTTGGCGTTGCTACCCTCACGATGTAGGGTGGGCAGTTGCCCACCATCCCGACTCAAAATCCATGATAACCCGTGAGGTTTTTTTTGAAACAAAACTCAGATTTGTAGGGTGGGTAACGTGTTTTTGTTGCCCACCATCCCCTACGCTCGTTTGTAGGGTGGGCAGTTGCCCACCATCCCGACTCAAAATCCATGATAACCCGTGAGGTTTTTTTTGAAACAAAACTCAGATTTGTAGGGTGGGTAACGTGTTTTTGTTGCCCACCATCCCTCCACGCTCTTTTATTTGTAGGGGGCCGGTAACGTGTTTTTGTTTCCCCCATCCCGATTCAAAATCCGTGATAACCCGTGATGTTTTATTTTGAAACCAAATGAAACCCAGAATCGCGATAGATTTAGACGAAACCTTAGGCGCAACAGTAACCGATTCAACTGCCATCATTGGCTTTCGCCTGAGAGACGGCTGTTTGGAACTTTTGAAACAATTAGAATCAAAATATCACCTCGTTTTATGGAGTGTTGCGAATCGCTCCTATCTCAACAAAGTACTCGCATTTGGTTTAAAAGACTACTTTCAGGAAACCTATTCTTGGGATGACATCGCTTCAAGCTGGAAAGATATTCGTCAAATTAATGTAGAGTTTCTCATTGATGACGATGAATACCATATCGAAATGGCTAAGCAATATGGTTTAAAACACCATTACATCATCGTACCAGCTTACGGCAGTCTTGAAGATG
>QNEL01000633.1 GCA_003645185.1 Candidatus Parabeggiatoa sp. nov. 3 | reverse complement strand
CTACCCGTCAAAAATTTTGGGCATTTGTAATAGCTGTCAATAATTTCTGGGCTTTAATAATAACATCTTTTATAATTATTACAGTCTATTTTTTAATATTATTTAATATATTTAGTTACTATAATGAATATCATTTGATAACTGATAACTGATTTCCACGCAAATGTTTTTGCGCGCAAAAACATTATTTCACGCGCTACGTTGTGCTTCGCTATACAAAGCGCGTGAAATGTGGAACTGATTTCCACTTAAGAAGTTTTTTGCGCGCAAAAAACTTTTGCGTGGAACTGATAACTGATAACTGATGAAAACCACAGCTTCACAACGCGGTGCTATCTTGATCATGGTTTTATGGTTCATAGCGATAGCGACTGTCATTGTAGCCACTTTAGCGAGTGAAACACGCTTGTCTGCTCAAGTCGTGCTGTATAACAAAATGGGATTGCAAACTTGGAATGACAGCCTGCAAGCACTACATGCCGCGCAAATTGAATTGCTCATTAATCGTATGCCCGATCCGCCAGGCACAGAAGAACTCAAACCGTTAAGTGAGCGTAAACATAAACGATATCGTTTTAATGGACAAGTGCTTGAATTGGCTTATCCGATTCCCAACACCGTCAAAGTGCGCATTTATGATCATGCCGGTAAAATCAATATTCATCGCCTAACCAAACAACGATTGCGCCAATTGTTAGAAAAACGTATTGGTCAAAATCCAGACAAAATGAGTGCTTTAGAGGATACTTGGAATGATTGGCTTGATAGTGATGATATGAAACGTGTTAATGGCGCGGAAACAGACTATTATGAAACACTACCCACGCCTTATGAACCGCGTAATAGCAAAATAGAAACCGTAGAAGAACTCTTACTGATCAAAGGGTTTGATGAAGTCTTTAATGGCGTAAACATGGACAGTGCCTTTACCGTGTATGGCAACACCTTTGGCGTGAATCCCAACTTTGCCACTCGCGAAGCCTTGATGCTATTACCAGGGCTTGATAGCGCAAGCGTCGATATTATTCTCAAAAAACGCCGTAAAAAAGAATTTAAATCCCATAGTGATCTGAATGAATTTATAGAACCAGAACAATTAGCTCAATCAAGAGCATGGATCAATTTCTCATCAAGTAATTTTTATACCATAGCCCTACAAGCCAACCCTGAAGCACTCGAAAAATCGGAAACCGAAAACGATCAAGACGATGAAGCGGATGAAGCCGAACAAGCCGATCAAGATTCGCCCGAAACCCTACCTCAACCCGAAAATCAAGGTGCTTATATGGTAACCGTACAACCCAGAGGATATAACCAACTCCCCAAAATTTTGATGGTGAATCCGTATGGCGTTTTACCCGATACTCGCCACGAACAGATTTCCAGTGACGATGAAGACGATGAGGATGAATGGGGATTAAACACTTCTTTTTAAATGGAGTGCTTAATCTAGTACTCGCTTTAGATTTGTATGGGCCGGCTTTGTATTTTTTTGCCGGCCCCTTAAATTATTTTGCAGCCCAATTTTCGTTCCAAATTTATTTTGCGGGTAGATTTACGTTCCAAATTTATTTTGCTTTTTCATCTAAAAGTTGAGGCAAACAAAAACTTTTAGATGAAAATTTGTTTTCAAACTACTGAGTACAGCAGATTAACGAAACGAAATTCAGCGAAGCTTCTTTTTGACTTTGAATTGCCCGAAGGCATGGGCGGCGATTACACCCTCTACGCTGTGTATGTACAAGAAGATGAAAACCCAGTGACGAATGGCCTATCTATTCGTTCCAACTTAGCGATTCGACAAATCGTTTTAGCCAATCGGAACGATTTATGACCAGCAAACTCAAGTTGGAATGTAGAGCTAGGCATGCCTTTATTACTGCCCTGCTTGAAAATCTATTCTATAACAAAAGGTCAATCAAAAATGCTCGAGCATTCAGTGAGTCGTGCTTTAGTTGACGGTATTCTCAATGCTGATTCCAAAACAAAAGGGCATTTGGGACAGCAGTGTGCCGCTCATCTTGGACTAGAAGCCTGCCCTTTAGGAAAAAATGGGGGTATAGATGGTGTTGGTTTTATTAATCAGCAAAAAATCTATTTTCAATCTAAGCTGATAAATCGGCCCTTAAATGCTGAATTTGCCGATTCTTTATACGGTAATTTAGTACGTCATAAAGCGAATATTGCTATTGTTTTAACCGGAATTGGCTACACCAGTGGTGTCTCGCAAAGATTAAAAGAGTTTGACGACATTGAACAATTTAAAATACACTTGCTCACGCTCCATGATTATTTTAATGAAACACCAGCTTTTCAAACGGCCTCAAAGGATTTACCCCCTTTGCGTGATTTGGGTATTGAAAAATCGTTCTGAAAGTAAGGGTATTCGCGACTACTTTTCAGCAAATGTCCGATGCGTGCCCCTTTTCTCTGAGCAAAGTACAATAATCCACGTAATAGGTTTTCGTTTCTTTAATTATCGATAAGGTCAAAAACGATATGGAACAAATCGTTATTCAAATCACTGATAGAGAAAAAGCACACACTTTGTATCAAGTTCTGTCAGCATTAGATTTTGTGAATAGCATCACAACAGTTGAACTTGAACAACCCATTAGCAGTGTTTCTTCAACTGAAACGCAAGCAGATTTTTTCTCGTTTGCGGGCTTATGGGCAAATAGAGTTAATTGATAGGGGCTGATTTTATACTCAAAGTACCTATAATGTGTTCACGATGAGCACATATAAACCACAAAAGTTTGCCGAGTTAATAGGCTGTTCGGTAAAGACGCTTCAACGTTGGGATAGGGATGGCGTTCTAAAGGCCAACCGAACTTCAATGGGGCGAAGATACTACACTCATGACCAATACCTTGAATATTTAGGGATAAAAAATAAAGGGCAAGGCAAAGTGGTCGTTTATGCAAGGGTCTCAAGTTATGGCCAGAAGCCCGAACTAGATAATCAAAAAGAAGCCTTAAGAAAATATTGTCATCAACATGAAATAGTGGTTGATGAATGGTTAGAAGAAATTGGTAGCGGTCTTAACTATAAACGGAAAAAGTTTAGCAAACTTTTTGAAGAAATTGAACTTGGACAAGTAAGCCATTTGATTATTGCCCATAAGGACAGGTTAGTTCGATTTTGTGTTGAATGGTTTGAAAGTTTTTGTGTTCGACATGGGACTAATCTAATCATTAATTAATGGCGAAGAACTCTCACCAGAACAGGAATTCGTTCAATATATCTTATCCATTATTCCTGTTTTTTCAGCACGACTTTATGGTCTACGTTCTTATAAAAAGTTAATCAAAGATGCTTGTATTAAGCCATAAAATACAGATAAAAAATCCAACGGTTAAACAGCAACGGTACTTTATACAGGCTTGTGGAACATCTCGTTTCGCTTATAACTGGGGTTTAGCTGAATGGAAGCGACAATACGAAGCCGGTTTAAAGCCGACCGCTTTTCAAATTAAGAAGGCTTTTAATGCGGTTAAACAGGCCTCATTTCCTTGGGTGTTTAATGTCACTAAATGTGCGGCGGAGCAAGCTTTTGCCAATTTAGGCACCGCATTTAAACGCTTTTTTAATGGTAGCGGTCAATATCCCCAATTTAAAAAGAAAGGCAGACGTGATTCATTCTATCTTTCCAATGATCAATTTAAAACAGAAGGAAACTGGATCAAGATTCCTAAGTTAGGCTGGGTAAAATTAACGGAATCTATTCGATTTGAAGGAAAAATTCTGTCAGCAACGGTTTCGAACAATGCTGACAAGTGGTTTATAAGCATTAGCGTTCAATTAAAAACCTCGCCCGTCAAAATCAGTGAAAACCAAGCTGATGTTGTCGGTGTGGATTTAGGTGTGAAAAGTTTAGCAATCCTTTCCAATGGGGAGGCAATAGAAGGACAAAAGCCATTAAAGAAACTGAGTCGTCGTTTAGCCCGATTACAACGGAAGCAAGCTTCATTAGCTAAGGGTTCAAAACGCAACGAGAGACAAAAGTTGAAAATCTCAAAGCTTCATTATCGTATTCGTTGCATTCG
This sequence comes from Candidatus Parabeggiatoa sp. nov. 3, assembly GCA_003645185.1. Taxonomy (GTDB): domain Bacteria; phylum Pseudomonadota; class Gammaproteobacteria; order Beggiatoales; family Beggiatoaceae; genus Parabeggiatoa. The sequence goes on along the minus strand of QNEL01000633.1, from coordinate 73 downwards.
TCAGGATGGTTTGCATAAGCTAACTCATCACCTTTGTCAAGATTTTAAGATCATTTGTCTTGAAGACTTGAAT
>QNEL01000632.1 GCA_003645185.1 Candidatus Parabeggiatoa sp. nov. 3 | reverse complement strand
GTGAGCCAGATCGGTATTATCGTTAAAATACCGGTGATGAAATAGCGAGAGAGATAGTATTTCAGTGTCTTTTTTTCTTGAGTCATTATTTTAGAATCCTGTAGGATGATTGATAGAGAGTGATAGAAAGGGGAGGGCGAACATGTAGGTTCGCCCTCAAAATTGAGGTTTTTTTTGAACCCTCAGAAGTCATTAGCACGTCCAACCTAAATCTTTGATATCCTTGATAAATGGAATTGCGCCAAATTTGCCTGTCAGGTAGCCATCAACGAGGCTTAAGTTATCAACGTCGGCATTCGCTAACGAATAAAGTTGCGATTCGCCTGATTGATTTTTTTCGATGAACCAAATTTCGTCTTTTCTGAACAGGTTTTTGATATCCAGTAAATTGACTTCATGTGTTGAGGCGATTAACTGACTTTTGGCGTGTGCAAACAATTCATGGTTTAAGATCAGTTCAATTAATTTCCTAATCATTAAAGTATGTAAGCTTCTTTCGATTTCATCTATGACAAAGACTTTATCTTTTAATAAGCCGATCAACATGGGTATGAAATCAAGGAGCCGTTGTGTGCCTTCTGATTCTTCTGATATTTCAAAGGCGATTTCTTGCCCTGCTTCGTTTTTTCGGATGGTTGTTAAGATTGAAGCTTTTAATCCTCCTGATTCGTTTTCTTCAATCACATAGTTGCGTGAGGAAACGGAGATGAATTGTGCTGTTTGTTGCCCATAAGGAAATTCAGCACGAATGTCGTCTTTTACGTCGGGGGGAATGTCTTTGGTGTTTTCAAAATCAATTTCATCAACTTGAACGCGCTGGATGCCAAAGTCAAAAAAACTTAAGACTTGATTAAAAAATTCAATGTTTAATTTGGCTAAGGAGGTGAGTGCTTGATGTTTGGATGTGGTGAAAATAATAACCAAGTTTTCGGCAAACCAGTGATAAATAAATTGAAACAGTTGAATATTGCGTTCTTGACAATTGGTGAGAAACAGCAGATTTTTTCGTGTGCTACGCCCTTCGTAGTTGAGCCGTTGTTGTTCTTCTGCCGATAGAGCCAGAAAAAGCGGATGGCTAAAGTTAAAAGAAATGCGATTTTTTACCCTTTCAAAGATGGGCATGTCATCTTCTTGTCCTAATTCAAATAACCATTCTTCAAGGACTTGCTTTTTATTAAGGCAAAAACCATAGGCATATTGTCGGCCTTGACTTTGAAATTCAAAGTCAAAACGGGATGCTTTAGTGTAGCAAGTGCTATCTAATTTGAATGGTTTGACGTTGATATTTCTATTTTTGGCAACGCCGTGGACAATAAAATCTCTGGCAAACTGCATGGCTTTAATCAAGTTGGATTTGCCTGATGCATTCGCTCCATAAAGGATTGATGTTCTCAATAAGTTAATATCTTGTTGCGTTTTTCCGGTGACGATATGGTGACTATGACGGCTTTCTTCTGAAGCTATCATGTTAAAATCAACCAGTTCCTTGAAGGATAAACAGTTTTCAACGGTAAATCTAATTAACATAATTTAAAATAAAATCAATGTTCAATTATCAATGTTCAATTATCAGTTCTGTGTTGCGTTTTTTTAAACGCTTTCAATCTTAATCAATTTTGAGGCTCAAGTTTATATTTATAAGGCATTGTTATTGTTAAATCAATAAGAGGGGTGTGTTAGGGTGTTAAAAAAGGCTTTTATGTAGGGTGAGTAAAGATTGTTGCCTGCCCCATTTATAATTAATGTATTTCACGCTAAAGTTTCGCTCCGCGAAACTTTAGCGTGAAATGGTGGGTAAAGATTGTTGCCTGCCCCATTTAATTTAAATTAATGTAGGGTGGGTAAAGATTGTTGCCCACCATCTTCATTAAAAAGCGCCAATCAGGCTAATCGGCATTTCACGCGTGAAATATCCGTTTTCTATTAGATGAGGGGATGAGGGGATGACTATTTTGGAAGTCATCAACGCAAATCAGGCCAATCAGCGTTATCAGCGTTCTATTATCTCCTATTCGATGAAGAGATAGAACACTGATTGGACTGATTGGCCTGATATCCACTGATAACAAGGGTTGTTGGCCCCCTTTTGGAAAAGGCTACTCTATGCACGTCACTTTTTTAGCATGGTGGGCAAGCGGGCAACACGATTTTGGGTCTGTCTGAAATTATGGGTGCCCGCTTACCCACCCTACGAAGACTTGTGTGTATAGAGTTGTGGGGATTTGTCATTCAAGCACAAACATCGTTTGTTGATTCCCGTTGGGATACTTTAATACGACATCTTTGATACCATCCCCATTCGCATCTGCAATGGACTCAACTTGTAATGCGTCATCTGTGGAACCGCCTTCGTTTCTAACCAGATAATCCACTACGCCACGATAGCTTTTGCCTTTCAGGCTGAAACTCATTAGCCCATGCGCTTCGATGCTGACATTTTGCGCGGTTGAGTACAAGGCTTCTGGTTGAGCCGGGGCGGGATAGATCAGTTGCTGGCGCACATTACCGCCTTTGTCGCTAAAGCCTAAAGCGGCAGACGGGGTGCCACTGAGAACCGGTGAATCTAGCATCATTAACCCGGTTTCAATATCACCACTGACTTCAAACGATAAGCCATCTGGGTTGGCACTGTACCACACATTACCTTCGCCTGGTATGGACAAATTACCGTTGGCTTGTACTGTGAACTCTGCTAAACCTAATTCACTCAATGCCGATTGTAACGCGCCGGGTGCTTCTAGCATGGGCCGGGTGAGTACGGCTAGGCCGGTATCGGTGATAAAGTAGATACCTTGTGAGCCTTCGATTTCTAAGCCAACTGGGCCTGTGCTGCGTTTAATAGACACGGGTAACAAGCTGAAGCTGACTGTGTCGATATTGAGTGTCATCAAACCGGAATCAGATTCTTGGGTAAAAACCCAGTCATTGTCTTTGAAGACTGAGAGATCATTGATTGCCGATAAGATACCGTTACTGGGTTCAAAGACATCAACCGATAAATCCACTCGTCGTCTTTCATAACTGACTCCTGCGATTTCATTGCCTCTTGAGGGCAATATTCCAAGCAATTCAACACCGCTGGGAATAGCGTCGCGATTGGTAAACAGCACGCCTTCTCCTAAGGTGAGTTCTTTTGGCAATTTGACACCGTCGCCAATGATCACAGCGGATAATTGACTACCGGCTTGGATGGTGATGTTTTCCAATAAGCCTGGGGCTTTGAGATCACCGATCAAGTTGCCGCGCACTTCACCGCCTCTTAAATGGACATCAGGCGCTAAGTATACGTCTGTGAAGGTGACGGCACCGTCTAATTGCACGGCATCGCCTAGCACAACGTGGCTTAAATGTGTACCGGATTTCACTTCGATATCCGTTAGTGAGGCTGGGGCTTCTGCTTCACCGGTGATGTCGCCACCAATCGCGCCTCCTTCTATGCGGGTATCTGCATCCAGATGGACATCTATGAAAACGCCGCCGACTTGACTGCGGTTAGTGATCTTGCCGGATAAGGTGCCGCCTTTGATTTCAGCACCGACAAACTCAAAATCAACTAAGGTGCCTTCATTCATGATGCGGCCACTGAGCTTTCCACCACGTAATACGGCTCCGCTTTCAATCGTGGCTTGGGCAATCATGCCTTGATTGTCAATGCTACCCGCGAAACTGCCGCCTGAAACACTGGCATTGCTATCCAGCTTGGCATCGGTTATCACGCGCCCCCGGTTGCTACACATCCGACTGATTGAGCCCGTGTCTGGACACAATCCGCTGGTATTGATGGGTGAAACGCCAACAACGGTGCCGCTGAGACTGGCAGACGTGACGGTTAAATTAACCTGAGCGGTGACAACGAGACTGGGTTTCGCCTTTGAAGTGGCTGTGACGGTGATGACATTCGTCTCGCCCACGGTTTCAGGTAGCGTGACGTTCATTAATAAGTCAACACTGTCTAACCCTTTGATTCTCTTTAATTTAGGTAAGGGTGTCATGCGCCAACCTGCTGAATCTGTGGCATTGAGTGTGTAGGCATCTGTTGCCATGCCGGTGTTAGCGAGCGTGAATCTCAAAGGCACTATGGCATTCGCTGGTTTAGACAAGCTGCTTCTTAGGCCCGTTAATGCG
>QNEL01000631.1 GCA_003645185.1 Candidatus Parabeggiatoa sp. nov. 3 | reverse complement strand
GCTCTTGATTTACTTATAGAGATACGGAATAGAGGTGCTGGGTTCGCACCATTTAAGATTGTGAATACATTTTAATAAAATTTTTTCATATATTTTAATAAAGGTTAATGTTAATCGAACCTGACTATGGCAATAAATATCCTCTCCCTGATTGACCAACAAAAATAGAAAATACTCTTTAATATCAACTACTTAATAAAAATAACCTCAACTTATAAATTCATTGATTTTAAAGGTATTTCAAGTTATATCTCCTCTGAGAACTTGCGGATCATAGCTAAAAAAATCGCGTAACCAGGTCAGCGAAAATAAGACTTAGCCGTTTTGCGGTTTTGCGTTATACAATAACGTGTCAATATATATCATAGACGGTTCCCTGTTTCTCTTGCCACTTGCTCAATTAACTTCTGTTTTTCTGAATGCGTGGCAGCCATAATAATATCAATTCGTTGCTCTCCTAAGCGCAATTGTAATTTGGCCCATAATTGTGATTTTTTGAGCAGCCGTTCCCTTGGTTCGGACAAATCCGTTTCGATCAATAAGTCGATATCACCACCCCGTTTGCTATCATCCACTCTGGAACCGAATAGCCAGACGCTGGCCTTTTCTCCCATCACCTCACGGACAGTGGATTTAATGATCTGTATTTCTTGTTGAGTTAGACGCATTTTTCATGGGCAGAGTTTCTAACACAAAATCATCTATTGGAGTGAACAAGTTGTCATTCACATAGCTTTTAACTTGCATGAATATATCATACAATTTTTCAGTGTTTTCATAAACAAGATTGAGACTCAAGGCATTGCCTTCGCTCTCATTGACGTACTCATGCGAGAGATCGTTTCTCAGTTTTCTTAACAATAGCCATTCTTCTTTGCTTTTAAGCATGCCCAATTGTTCAAGTCGATTCAGTAAATCACGAAAGGGCTTATTTTTAATCTGTTCCTAAAAAGTGGCCGACAAAGTTGCCCATTTAGGTAATTCGCTCTCTGTTGATAACCCCGAAGGATTGCAACTAGAGTCCTGGTTGAGCAGTCCCAACCGTTGGCATCAGTTCCGTTCTGACGGTCTCATGCAACCATGTACTGTACGAATTGAAGACAGTCCCTTTGGGGTCAAAATCACCTCCAAACCAAGGCTTGAAGACTCATTTACCAATCTTCACTTCTCAATACCAGGTACGAGAAAACCTTTCTCGTTATGAGTCAACATGACTCATCTTTTATTATAGGGTGACTTAGTTAGATTTTCAAGTCATCAAAATTTATTGGACAAATTGTACAAGAAAGTCTAACTTTTTCCCATTTTTTGATAAGTACTGAACCATAAATTTTCAGGTATTTTAATTAATAGAAACAACCAAGAAGAGGGGCAATCCAGGGCGAATGCCCCTTGCGGTAAAATACCTGTTTATTTGTGCTTCAGTACTTAGCAGTTAATTTGCTCTTCTTGTGAATAGATTAAAACACTCCTAAACAATCTCTCACCCATCGCATCTTGGAGTTTTGCAAATCGAAAGATGAACTGATCAATGTTTTCAACCTGTTCTTCTGTTAAATTATCATACGTTGTGGCATCAAGCGGCATAAATTTAGCCATTTTGTGGTAAGCATACAACATTCTCTTGATGTGTTTATTGCATTCCTGTAAGGCTTGGAGTAATTTGAGTTTCGATATATCCATAGTGTAAGTAAAAACGCCATTGAAAAATGGCCTATTCTAGAACTTGGCAGTTTGTTTCTAAGGAACCAATCTGTGTTCTGTGTCATTTAATCCATATAATGATTATGGGAATGCACTTTATCATCTTGCCACAATAGAGTCAATCCATCCCAAAGCCTTTTTTTGGAGTATGGCGTGTATCTACTTAAAAATGAACAGAAAAATTATTTTAGAGCTATTGGTGGGCAGCAAAAACACGCTACCCACCCTACATTGAGCTATTGGTGGGCAGCAAAAACACGCTACCCACCCTACATTGATTTATTGGTGGGCAGCAAAAACACGCTATTGATCTATTGGTGGGCAGCAAAAACACGCTACCCACCCTACATTGATTTATTGGTGGGCAGCAAAAACACGCTATTGATCTATTGGTGGGCAGCAAAAACACGCTACCCACCCTACATTGATACTATTGGTGGGCAACAATCTTTACCCACCCTACATAAAAGTCATGTGTTCATAACTTCAAAATATCATCACTTCATCAAATCAGACGTTCAATATGCTTTAAAAATCCTTTTTATAATCAAACTAAACGGAGAACTTAATGGAATTGACTAATGAACAATGGGCTATTATTAATGCGCCTGAACACATTTTGAAAGTGAATGCTGTTGCGGGTAGTGGTAAAACAACAACGCTATTGGAATATGCTAAACGTAGGCCGAAACAACGGTTTTTGTATTTGACGTTCAATAAATCCTCTTCCGATGAAATGAAGAAAAAGTGTCTTGTTGCCAATCTTGATCATATCACTGTTCAAACTTTTCATGCTTTAGCCTATTACTATGCCAATGGCCGGTATTATGAACTGATTCAGGATTTGAGTGAGTGGACGATTTTTGATGGTTACGTCAAAGCCGAATTAGATGAGAAAAGAGACAATCTGTTGCTCATTTCTTGGCTTATAAAGGATATGATGGTTTTTTACCTGAATTCTTCTCTGTTTTATATAGATGAAACGCTTCTGGCGCGTTATCGGAATGAAACTCGGCCACAGAATCAAGTGGATAGGCTGTTATCTGGTTATGCTGAGTTCATTCTGAAAACCATTAAAAGTATTCTGACAAAAATGAAGCAATGCGAAATACCGGCCATTCATGACTTTTATCTGAAAATGTTTCATTTATCGAAGCCTATTTTATATTACGATATTATCTTGATTGACGAAGCGCAAGATTTGTCGGGCGTTATGCTAGAGGTGCTTAAAATGCAAGAGGCTTCTAGGATTTTTGTGGGCGATACCTTTCAGCAAATTTACGCTTTCCGATATGCGATTAATGCTTTAGATCAAATAGATTGCATTGCTTATGCATTGACGCAGACTTTTCGTTTTGATGACGTTTTGGCGCGACAAATATCGAAAATGGTTAATCGTGGATACAGTATTTTGAATGATAGGGCGCATTTCCTAAAAATAAAAGGCAGGCAGGAGAAGAGTGAGTGTTTGGCTGGCGAAAGACAACAAATTGCGGTGATTTCTAGAAGTGTTTTGAAACTGTTTAATGAAATTGCCAATTATTTAGTAGGTGATCTCAAATTTTACTTTGAAGGCGGATATGAGAGTTATGGTTTTATGAATGCCCGCGTTTTTAGTGTGTTATATTTGTATCAGGGGGAGGTTGATAAGATCAGTGATCCCTTTATCAGGCGATTCAGTCGTTTTAGGGCTTTAAGGGATTTTGCTAAGACTTCACAAAATCGTCAGTTATTAAATACTTGTGATCTTGTTCAAACATACAGAGAAGGGTTGTTTGATATCAATCGAAAAATCAAGCAACGTTTGGTGTCTAAAGAAGTAGCCGATGTTATTTTTACAACAACCCATAAAGCGAAGGGGCAAGAATATCAATCGGTTCAGATGGTTAAAGAAGATTTCATCACTCGCGAACAACTGGAAAAGGCGGTTAAAAAACCGGATGAATGTCATTTTCATCAGCTTAGAGAAGAAATCAATATTTTTTACGTTGCCGCAACGAGAGCGAGGGATAAGATCAGTTTACACAAATTTTGAATGGTTTGTCATAGTCAACAGGATTTCACGTCAAAACCAATAGAACACTGATTGCGCTGATTATCATGATTGACACTGATTAAAAACCAATACAACATGCGCTGATTTTTCATTCAATTGGAAAACGCTATATACTTAGCATCGTTATAAATTGCGCTCACAATCAACAGCCAACTAAAGCCAACTCAAAGTAGTTGCGTGGTGGGCAGCAAAAACACGCAGGGAGCCCTACAGAAAATGTTAAAAGATTTATGCGTACCTACTTATAAGTACTGAAGCACAAATAAACAGGTATTTTACAACAAAGGGCTTGCGCGTGGGATTGCCCCTACATGACATTGTGTAGGGGCAATCCCTTGTGGTTGCCCCCTTTCTGTTTTTTTTAAAT
>QNEL01000630.1 GCA_003645185.1 Candidatus Parabeggiatoa sp. nov. 3 | reverse complement strand
TCGCTTGACGCGATTAGCGTCTCATCTTCATCGCCATCGCCATCATCGCTTGACGCGATTAGCGTCTCATCTTCATCGCCATCGCCATCATCGCTTAACGCGATTAGCGTCTCATCTTCATCGCCATCACTGTCATCGCTTAACGCGATTAGCGTGTCATCTTCAGCATCGCTATCATCGCTTAACGCGATTAGCGTGTCATCTTCATCGCCATCACTGTCATCGCTTGACGTGATTAGCGTCTCATCTTCAGCATCGCTATCATCGCTTGACGCGATTAGCGTCTCATCTTCCTCTTCCTCGCTATCTTGTGCCTCTGCTACTGAAGTCTCTTGATCAGCTTCATCTTCCTTGCTGTCATCGCCTGAATCGCTGGTGTGCTCTTCGTCATCAAAGTCGGTATCCGCTTCGTCATCCGCTTCGTCATCAAAGTCGGCCTCATCGGCCTCATCGGCTTCATCGGCTTCATCGGCCTCATCAAAATCGTTCGCATCGGCCTGCGCTATCACTGTTTTTTGAGCGCCTTGTGAACTTTTTTCAGCAATATCCACAGCCGTGGTTTTATCACTTGCTCGTTTAGCCCTTCCTTTGGCGGTTATCTTAATATTTGAAGGGGGGACTTTTGGGCTAGGGATAATTTTGCCTTCACCACGCTTACCTTCCAAGAACTCCCCTTTAAAACGATCCCCATTAGCCCAAATGTAGAGGCCATCACCATCGCGTCGGTTTTCCATATAGTCACCGTGGTAACGATCACCATTGGCCCAAACATATTCCCCGACACCATCGCGCTTGCCTTCAAATAAATCACCTTTATACCGATCCCCATTAGCCCATATATAAATACCTTTACCTGAGCGTTCGTTATCGACATAATCCCCGTAGTAACGATCATCGTTAGACCAACGCACGTACATTTGGACGGCATCTTGCTCATCATCATCAAAATCCTCGTCCTCATAGCCCACAGCAAAGAAGGGTAGGGAAAAAATAAGTAGCAGCCAAAAGGCTAATTTGCTTTGATTCATTAAAAAAAACCCCTTTATCAGTTATCAGTGAAATACAGTTTTGCGCGCAAAACTTTTGCGTGGAAATCAGTTTCAGGCAAAAGTTTCGCGGAGCGAAACTTTTGCCTGAAAATCAGTTATCAGTTATCAAATAAGTCTCTTATCATTCTATTTTGTCACATTTAACCTATCTCACGCTTTCGTCGAAAAGGCGCTTTTTGTTGCGATATTACAAAACGTGCGTGTTCTTATCGCTTTGCCTTCGCATTTAAATGAATCTGACAATGTAGAATTAGATTTGAATTTAAATTTTAAAATTAAGACGCTGTTATCAATAGCGCGAATCACAAAAATGGACAGCTTAGCATATACTGAAAACACCGGAAAAGTCTGTAAGTCATTGATTTTCAGTTAGGCCTATTTTGGTAAGTCATTGAAAATATTGGATGCCAAAATGATAAACAGGGCGTTGAGCCTGTCGAAACGGCAGTGAATAACAAATCATTTCAAAAACAGGATAATTGATTATCACCCGTTTTTTGCAAAAGATGAATAAACAATCAGCATTATTCATTATTGATTATTAAATCCTAATTATCAAAAAACATAAGGAAAATAATATCTATGGCACGTCAAAAAAATGTCTTTACTTGCCAAAAATGTGCAGCAATAACGTCAAAATGGGTAGGGCAATGTCCAGAATGTGGCGAATGGAATAGTTTAGACGAAAGCGTCATAGAAGAAACACCGAATCCCTCTCAAGGGCGTTCCCGTGTAAGTTATAGCGGCTTTGATGCGACGGTTTGTTTATTAGACTCAGTAGAATCGATAGAAGAAGCCCGTATTTCCACAGGCATGAGTGAACTTGATCGCGTTTTAGGTGGCGGTTTAGTGAGTGGTTCAATTGTTTTAATAGGGGGCGATCCGGGTATTGGTAAATCGACTTTGCTACTGCAAACCATGTCTACATTGAGTCAAATTTCGTCCACCCCGCCTTTATATGTGACAGGTGAAGAATCGCCACAGCAAGTCAGTTTACGCGCACAACGTCTCGGTTTAAATGTGCATCAGGTTAAATTACTCACCGAGACGCAGGTTGAAAAGATTATCGCTATGGCACAAAAAGAAAAGCCGAAAGTGATGGTAGTCGATTCCATTCAAACGATACATACTGAAATGTTACAATCTGCACAAGGTTCAGTGTCACAAGTTCGTGAAAGTGCTGCACAATTAGTGCGTTTTGCCAAACAAACGAATATTGCCGTATTTTTAGTGGGCCATGTGACTAAAGAAGGTGCCTTAGCCGGGCCGCGTGTTTTAGAACACATGGTAGACACCGTACTCTATTTTGAAGGGGATACTGGCACTAGTTTTCGCGTCATTAGATCGATTAAAAACCGTTTTGGTGCTGTCAATGAATTAGGTGTTTTTTCGATGACAGATAAAGGATTAGTAGAAGTAACGAATCCTTCAGCGATTTTTGTTTCACGCGAAGCGGAAGAAGTACCAGGCAGTATCATCATGGTTACCCACGAAGGCACACGCCCCTTGTTAGTCGAAGTGCAAGCCTTAGTAGACAATACGCATAATCCCAATCCGCGTCGCGTTGTTTTAGGATTAGATCAAAATCGTCTAGCTGTTTTACTCGCCGTGCTGCACCGACATGGTGGCATAGCAACTTATGACATGGATATTTTTATCAATGTCGTAGGCGGCATCCGAATCAACGAAACGGGCGCAGATTTAGCCATCTTAGTCGCCGTATTATCCAGTTTGCGTAATGTCACCTTATCTCGAAATTTAGTGGTTTTTGGAGAAATCGGACTTGGTGGTGAAATACGCCCCGTACCAAATGGTGTAGAACGTTTACGGGAAGCCGCGAAACATGGTTTTAGGCGAGCAATCGTACCCAAAGCGAATGCACCTCAAGACAAAATAGCCAATATTGATGTTGTACCGGTTTTGCGTTTAGTCGATGCGCTGCATAGCCTAGCCACTTCGACAATAGAAAAGAAAGAGAGTACATAAGGGGCAACCACAAGACATAAGGGCAACCACAAGGGATTGCCCCTACATACCATTCTCATGGTAGGGGCAAGCCTTTGCCCCAATACCATATCGGGCTTTCGCGGTGGTATGCCCCTACAAAATATAACAAAGTTACGGGGCTGTAGGGGCGAACCTGCGTGTTCGCCCAGATTTGCTCCCGGTATTTCAGGGCAATAGGCAATATACCATTGTTCATCTTGTTCAATGATTGCTGTCAATTCATTGTGCATTATTTTTATTTTATCAGAAAACAATATTAGCTTACAATCGTGAGATTAATGGAAATCAGTTGACTTTTTAAGCAAATGCTTATACCAATCAAGAACAAATTTAAAAACAACAGAGTAATTTGTTTCTATTCCGACATCTCTAGCAAGTACGCTAAATTGTACAGCCCATTCCTTTGGAGGTGGAGACAAAAATTCCGGAATAGGATGTGTTTTTCGACGCTCAAAAGTCATTTTTAAAGCATGCCAGAGTTTTTCCAAATCACAACTCGCCGTTTTTACCAATAGGTAAATATCTACAAGATCTTTCGTGCGCGAGTTATTTTCACGGGGCAAGGTATAAGCGTGTCATTTTTCAGCGAGTTGTTGTTCTTTGGAAATACTATAAATATTAACGGTTGGGATACCGGCAAAATCTAACCAATCTGTCGGTGTCAGTACTTCAAAAGGTTCCAGAATAACATCACCAACACCGACATCAACATGAAATTTTGTAAAAGTTCGCCCATCCATTTTAGCTTCTACTGGAAATCTAGCACCACCGTAAGGTGTATTTTCAAGTGTTAAACTGGGCGCATTAATATAAAATTGAAAATAGTCATTCAACGGCTGGGAAACACACTGTTGTAAGTTTTCAAAAATGAATTGATTTTTGATATCGTTCTGTTATGTAAGAAAGAAGAATAAAAATAAGTAGTTGATTTTGTTAAATATTTTTAATGTTCAGGTGTTCAGTTTTAGAGGTCAATAGGGGTGAAATGAGTGTTCAATTGTTCATTTTTAAAATATCAACGAGGGGCCAATGAGTGTTCAACTGTTCCATTTTCATAAGATTTTAATGGAAAAAGGAAAGAAATTGGATAATAAAGAAGTT
>QNEL01000629.1 GCA_003645185.1 Candidatus Parabeggiatoa sp. nov. 3 | reverse complement strand
CTCACTGCCGGCAATGAAGTCGTCATTGGTGTTAACGGCAATGGCATTTCAAGCCAAATGGTTGAAAACCGTTTTTCAAGTGTCGATCCCAACACCGCCGCTGAGAATTTACAGCAAACCGCCCTAAATTTCTGGATGATGCATGACTTTTATGATGATCTCACCGCCCAAATTCATCAAGTGCGTCGTGTACGTTTGCCCTCAGTTGGATTATTTGTCTCACCGTTGACTGTCAGTTACTTTTATGGGATAGCCCGGAATGGCATTTATAAAAGTCGAGTGATTGATGTGCAACAAAATATCCAAGCGGTTGTAGCGCCCAGCTTTGAAGCCCGGTTTGAATACATGTCGCAAATTGGCATCTATGGTTCTTACTTAGAAAACAGCGTGATAGAAGAACTGTTTGACTACGAATTGGGACGGGGTGTTTCCGCCACACAAGTCTTACTAGAAGCCAATGCACAGCAAATTCCCATTTACGCCATAACGGCAGAAAACATTGACACCGTTTTACCGCTTTTAAGCGTCAGTCAAGAAGTCAAAACAGACATCATCAATGGTATTCATGCCGGCCAACATGCCATCGTCCCACAACGTGAAATTCAACATGGCAACTGGCAAGGCTCAGGCTACATCATTCAAGATAGCATCACAGGTGCCGGAGCATACCTGCTAGAAGGCGGATTAAATGGCGGAGCCTTAGAAGGCCTATCTTGCGATGCCTCCAAAAATCCGATGGCTGCCCTTATCAATATGGTCATCCAAGTGATGGAGCTCTACTTCAATATAGTCGCCATGATAAGCTTTGGTAGTCTAGCATTAGCTGCCGTCGCCCTCGTCACCTTTAGAATCATGGTAAAAACCTTGTTAAAGGCAGTCGTCAAAAAGCAAGTCAAGAAAAAACGGGCTAAAAAGCGCAAGAAGAAGAAACGCACCGAGTGTGACTGCGAGCCGAAAAAAACTCGGCAAGGCAAAAGACAAGAGAATTTTTGCCTTGATATTTTTAGCCTTGCGTTTGGGGCCAAAAATCAGGCCAATTATCTTCAAATTTGGCGAGATGAAGTTGGAAAAGAACCCAAATTAATTGAAAATCCGGTTTGGGAAGACCAAAATACCTCTGACGAAAACGACAAAAACCGTCTGGGCTACGTCAGTGGGGCACGACTGAAAATCAGTGAAGCGAAATTCCGCATCACTCAAAAACCGAAAAATCTCTCACAAACGGTTACAATCATCGGTAAGGCGAAAACATCTCAAGGGTTCTTTACTTTTAGCGATGAACATGCAATGATGAAAAAAGATGAGATAGTTGCCAAAGACATGTTGGCGAATAACTCCTTGATGGAGAAAGGGACTCAGTTCTTTAATCCCATGACGATTGAATGGCGTGTCAAATACAAAAAGGGTGGCAAACCGAAAACCAAAGTTCTGGGCACCAGCAAGCATCAGGTTTACGTGACGCTGGAAAAGCCATTAAAAGATAAGTTGTATCTTACCTCTTTGCATTTAGCGACATCTGATCAGGGTGCAACGGGAAAAACTGTGGGACAAGCTAAGAAACAAGCGATTCACAAAACATGGAAGTTTTTTAAAACGAAAAAGATTACCAATTGGAATAATCAGCCTTTATATTATTACAAGCATGGACATCGTTTTTCAGATTTGACCTGTGGCAAAAACCCTATTCACAGTAGATTTCAGTTATTAGGTGAGTTTTTAAACAGTGGCAAAGGCCAATGTGATGCTTTTGAAAGACTTTTTGAAGCGGCTTTAGTTGCCAATGGTATCCGTTCTGAATTAGTTGATGTTTATACTAAGAACGATGACGAAGTATTGAGCAAAAACTGGGCTTTCCCTTTGATGCCTTCTTTTGATGACACCGGTGCTTATCAATGGCGCCTCATTCTCAAGGAAGAAGGCGTAGGTGACAATGGAAAGATGATGTATGGTATGGTTCCAGCGAATCAAAATAATAAGTATGGTGAGTTAGTCAGTCAAGTTGGCCTTGCCGGACAAAACTCGCCTACGCTCTCAGAAAAAGTGTTTGGTGTGCATTACATCGTCAAGATAACTGATCTTGAAGCCATTTCAGATGGACACCTCACCACTTTTTATTACGACCCGTCTTATGGTGTCACCTATTCTGGTGAAAAAGAGGAATCCGAACAGAATTTTGAAACGGATGCCGTGGCGGGATACTACCGGGCATTTCATGATCCTGGTCAACCTGATGAAAATGAAGAACCGAGTCATTTCAGGGCTCGTAAACATGACGATTTGAATAACATTATCTTTTCCAAGTAACGGAAAAGTGATTTATCACGAAGGGGCATATTATTATGTCCCTTTTCAGTTCAATAGGAAAAATGATGGAGGCTCAATTTGCCCTTAATCCGATTGAAAGTTTTAAAGAAAGTAAGCTGATTCAGTTCAGACGAAATGGTGACGGGAAACTGACTCAAATACAAGCTTATAAAGGGCTATTTTGTGGTTTAAAAAAACAATTTAATCGGGAAAACGATTGGTTCTCATTTTTTTTACTTTATGACTTAAAAAGTGGTTTTTATTGGTGGGATGGCCTTTTTCATAGTTATGATGATGTTTATGCTAAACGGAACATAGACACACGCTTAAGTGAATTGGGATATTGGGAAGAAGAAAATGGTGTCTATGTTTATTATAATAACATTAGACAGTTGAACAAGTTTACTTTTTTTTCAGCAAAACGAATTGTTGATTTTGAGTCTTTTTATGGGTATTTGTCTATTGGAGAATTTCAAGAAAGATATGATATTTTTGAAAATGCTTACAATCAATTTATGTTAAGAATAACAGCATTTTTTGATAGAAAAGGCTCAACTCACAACCGGTACAAAAATATTTTTCTGTTAGATTATATAGATAGAACTTTCTTCCGTGATGTGAGGACATACGGTGGTTCACGAAGTAAACTGATAGAAGTGATACAAGAAGACTCGCAATGGCAAATTGAATTAGAGGGGAATGATCGGCTATATGGTGATAAAACCAGAGTAAGAGTTGTTTTAAATGAAAATTATGAGCTTGTCGATTTATTTGGAGAGCTGTTTATTAAACAAAAAACTCCTCTTTATCTAGCAATCAACAAGGAACGTTACGAACGTCAAGAAATTCTTGATTTGATGAATCAAGGAATTGAACGAGTTCAGGAGATTGCAAGCTTTCTCAATAAAGATAATCAGTTAGTCAGTCAGCTACTTCAAAAAATGTTGAAATCGGGTAAAATAGAAAAAGTTGAATATGGTCAATACAAAGCCCTTGTAAAACGAGCAGATACCGCGAAGAAATAAGGAAGAAAGCCGATTTTTAGAATTGGGCTTGGATAAGGGCTTTTTAGCTCAAGTTTGATTTAAGTACTGAAGCATAAATTTTCGTACATTTTAAAACGAGCGGTTAATAGTTGCCGGATAACAAGTTTGCTATCAAATTGGTTTCTTCATTATATCCGAAAACTTGTGCTTCAGTACTTATTGAGATCAAAATAATAGCTATTAAATAAATCTTGAGCCGTCATCAGGTGGTTACTTTTTAGAAGTACCACTTTGAGGTTAGGATAGGATAAAAATAGAACGCCACCCTGCACAATCCCCTGCAAAGCTTAGAAAAAACCTTGCAGCAATGGCAAACGCAACTAACTGTTGATACAAACACCCGCAAACGGGGTACTGACAACAGAGCACCCCTACAACCGAGTCCAAGCCAAGTCAAAGCGCAACTCATTGAACTTGATGCCCAAGTCATGACTGAATTTGACGAAATCGAGGCAGAAATCCGCGACAACAATTTGCCAGACGATATCCTTGAGCGTCACTTTCAAGCCCTCGCGCGCTATTCACAAGAAAAAGAAACACTGTACGACAACTTGGATGCCATAGAAAACGCACCTTCAACTCAAAAACAGCGTATTCGCATAACCCGTGCCCTTCAGCACCAACAACCGGGAGCCCAGAGCCAACATGTGCCCTTTAATCCGGAAAACTTGCCGTTTAGTTTTCCTACTGGCAACATTCGCACGCCACTGCTAACAAAAGCCGCTTTCCAAAAACGCTTTGGTTTTATGAATAGCGAAGTCAGCACACGTCGAAGTAATCGAAAAAGGAACCCAAAACCCAATGACACG
>QNEL01000628.1 GCA_003645185.1 Candidatus Parabeggiatoa sp. nov. 3 | reverse complement strand
GAATAGGCTTTCATCCTAATGTTTTTGCGCGCAAAAACATTAGGATGAAAAGGTGGCAACCTGGGGTTGCCAAAAGTTTTTCAGGCAAAAGTTCGCTGCGCGAACTTTTGCCTGAAAGTTTATTCCAGCAAAGAGTATAGCTGTTGGCTATTAGCTGATAAATCACAACGGGAGAAAATTGAAAGTGACAGAAGAACTTGAACAATATTCTAATCCCCTTTACTTAGATTTAATGTCTTGTTGTACAAGGGATGATTCAGAATATGAAATATCACAACAAGCACTTAAAGGTATAGTTGTAGACATTGGATGTGGAGAAGGCCCCTTCCTGCCGTTTATGAAAGGCTTTACAGAATATTTGGGAATAGAACCGATTGATTTTCAAAGACGAGAAGCTGAAAAACTGGCCAAGCAACTTGGACTAAACAACTGTCGATTTCTGCCAGGTACAGCACAAAATCTGCCTATAGCCGATAACAGTGCAGATACCATTATGACAACATACGCCCTCAGTGAACTGACAACAATTGAAGACTTTAAAAAAGCCTTACAAGAGATTCTGCGGATAGCCAAGGATCAGACTAAATTGATCATATGCGATCATATAGGCGGCATCAATGATGATTATTGGCATATCCTCCGACTGGCAGAAGCCGCACGCAAAGGCAGAATGATAGCTATAGAAACCCCCGATCTTTGGATTGAAATATTTTGTTTTCTTAATCAACATGCTGAAATCAGAAAGACAAAAAGGCTGAAGATTGTTTTTGAGTTCAAAGACTTGGAAGACAGCTTACTCAAACTCAGAGGAATGGTTCCAGACATCAAAAGCAATCCTCAAGTGAGAGAGAACGTCAAAAAGTTTCTAACCATACCGCGTATAGAAACACAGGTATTTTTCGTTGAAGCGATCATCAATAAAGCAGGGTAATCATTATTAAAGATTTAATCGGGCGCATTTCTAAAAAAATTGAAGGCCCGATTGGAGCTATTGGAGTGCAAAATTTATTTTGCAATTGGAGTGCAAAATTTATTTTGCGATTGGAGTGCAAAATTTATTTTGCGGCTATTGATTGAGATTAATAATGACCTTTTTTTGGGAATGCGCCCGCTTGAATCAATCAGCGAAGCCGAAGGCTAACAAAGCAAAATACAATCAACGGATAAAAGGGGAGGGCCCTTTCAAATAATGGAAAGGCCCCATTATTTCTGGTATCCCCTTTCATCCGTTACAATCAGAAAAATGCGTAATCCAGATAACTGATAATCAATAAAGATGTCTACTCTAACCGTCGCCGCAATTCAAATGGCCTGCACTTGGGATAAGGCAGCGAATCTTGAGAAAGCAGAAGCATTAGTTCGCCGCGCCGCAAGGCAAGGCGCTCAAGTGATTTTGCTACCAGAATTATTTGAAACGCCATATTTTTGTAAAGATCAAAAACAAGCGTATTTTGCCTTAGCCCAACCCGTAACCGATAATCCTGTATTAGCCCGTTTTAGTCGCCTAGCTCAAGCCCTCAAAGTTGTTTTGCCAATCAGTTTCTTTGAACGCAGCGATAATGGTTACTATAATTCGATCATGATGATTAATGATGACGGACAACAATTAGGCCTTTATCGCAAAATCCATATTCCAGACGGCCCCGGTTATGAGGAAAAATTTTATTTTAAAGAAGGCGATACCGGTTTTAAAGTTTGGCCAACGCGCTATGGTATCATAGGTGTTGGGATTTGTTGGGATCAATGGTTTCCAGAATCTGCCCGCACAATGGCTTTACTAGGCGCCGATATCCTTTTTTATCCCAGCGCAATTGGATCAGAACCACACGCCCCTCATCTGGATTCATCTGGACATTGGCAACGCGTAATGCAAGGGCATGCCGCCGCCAATGTCATGCCACTGATAGCCTCAAATCGTATCGGTAAAGAAACTGGCGAATCTTGCACATTAACCTTTTATGGTTCATCCTTTATTGCCGGCCCAACAGGTGAAATGATTTGTACCGCCCCGCGAGATGAAGAAACCGTTATCACCGCACGTTTTAACCTAGATGAAATCTACGCCTTTAGAACCGAATGGGCTCTTTTTCAAGATCGTCGTCCAAAACACTATCGTTGTACGCCTTTCTAAAAAAAGGAACATCAAAATAAATTTTAAAGGCCCGATTGGAATGGCATTGGAGTGCAAAATTTATTTTGCATTGTTAGATTTGGTGAACTTAAGACGTTTGCCAAGTTTTAATCAGCGTAAATCAGGCCATAATCAGTAGGCAATGGTGGGCAACAAAAACACGTTTCGCGCCAAAAGTTTTGCGCGCAAAACTTTTGGCGCGAACCCACCCTACAAGAATCCTAGGCAGGGAAAGTGATGAACCTGATATTATTCAACCGATCAGAGATGAAAATGGTAGAATTAATAAATGGCCGCCAGGTTTGTTTTAGTGACGGGGAAAACTGAAATGACATCTCTTTAGCGAGGAAAACTCAAATATGCTTAAAAAAATTTATATTCATAATTTTCGGTGTTTTGAAAATTTTGAATTGGAATTTGATAAACTCAATCTATTTCTTGGGCCCAATGGTGCGGGCAAATCTTCTGTTTTTCAGGTTCTTCATAAAATTCAGAGGCTTATCAAAGGAACACACAAAGTCTCATCCCTTTTTAGTTCCGATGACTTGACGATTTGGCAAAAATCTTCTGTTCAGACTTTTGGGATAGAAATTGAGGGAAATGAAGGATGTTATCAGTATGAACTGAAGATAGAACATGAAAAACAACAAGCCAAAATCATTCACGAGAAATTATTGTTTAACGATCTTCCTCTTTTGACTTTTGATTTAGGTGAAGCGCAATTGTATCATGATGATAACTCGGCTGGGCCGAGTTATCCTTTTGACTGGAATCAATCAGCCGTTGCAACCGTTCCTTCCCGATCTGATAATACTCGTCTTACTTGGTTTACAGAAAGACTTAACCGATTGATTATCGTGCAAATTATGCCTATGCTCATGAAAGGCGATAGCCTCAATGAAGAATCGGGGTTAGATTTGAATATGACTAATTATGTTTCTTGGTATCGCGCCGTTTACCAAAATCAGGGGAAAGCTATAGCCATCACTCAGGCGCTACAAGACGTTTTAGAGGGCTTTAACTATTTTGAATTTGTCAAAACGGGTGAGATGCAACGCATTCTGCGATTATCTTTTTCAAGTCAAAACGGTGATTATTTTTACCGGTTTAATCAGTTATCAGATGGACAACGTATGTTGATTGCTTTGTATACCTTAATTTACTACAGTCAATCTGAAGACTATACCTTATGTATAGATGAACCACAGAGTTTTGTCACTTTGCCAGAAATACAACCTTGGCTGATGTTGATTGAAAAGTTTTGCGATGAAGGAAAACTTCAAAGCTTGCTCATTTCTCATCATCCTGAAGTGATAGATTATCTGGCCCTTTCTTGTGGTTATCGTTTTTCTTATCATGTTCATACCCCAACACGGGTAAAACGTGTTAAAGCCGATAAGAATAGTGGTTTACCGATTTCTGAATTGATTGCAAGTGGGTGGTTTGATGAGTAGAAGACGTGTACAACTGGTTATTTTATGTGAGGATATACAACATCGTGCTTTCGCTAAAGGACTTTTTGAGGCGCGTGGTTTTAGAAATATTCGCTTTCTTCCCATTCCTGAAGGAAAAGGAGCGGCTACACAATATATTTTTGAACGTTATCCAAATCGTGTTAAAGCCTATCGTATTTTGGCTCATCGAAACTATTCTTGTCATGCGTTGGCGGTTTTTATTGATGCGGATAATAGAACCATTGAAAATAGATTGAAGGAATTAGATGAAAAACTGGAACAAAATGATCTTGAAAAGCGGCAAAATAAGGATAAAATAGCGCTATTTGTGCCAAAAATGAATATTGAAACGTGGTCGATGTATTTAATGGAAGGGGTTGTCGATGGCAAAAGAATCAATGAAGAAACGTCTTACAAGGATGATTATAAACGACTCTATCGTGTAAGAGATTGTATTGCTTATGCGAAAACACTTGCCAATGAGATTTGTCCTTCAAATCGTTTACCTTTCGATGCGCCTTCTTCTCTCCACCAAGCTTGTGATGAAATAAAACGCACCTTATAGCTAGGGTTATTCACATTT
>QNEL01000627.1 GCA_003645185.1 Candidatus Parabeggiatoa sp. nov. 3 | reverse complement strand
TTTCGTGTATTTTGAAATGGGGCAACCACAAGGGATTGCCCCTACGCAATGCCATGTAGGGGCAATCCCTTGTGGTTGCCCTTTGCGCTAAAATATCTGTTTATTTGTGCTTCAGTACTTAACATGCTGCCAGTTTTTGCTAAAACGAACAGCTTTAAATGGATTTGTACTTCCAAAAAAGCGCAAATTATAATTGTGAATAGTCTAATCACAATTTAGTTATAAGAACGATGCTAATAAATACGATTGTGGAGATGTAGTCACCACCACCTGACTTGAGCTTTTAGACAACTGCTTTAGTTGGCTGGGTGGTCTGATCATTTCCGCTTTACTGCACTAGGCACAGGATAATAATCTGCTAAAGCAACTGTTCCAAAAAAAATCGTGAGAGTGCCTAAACCTGACAGGTTTTTAAAACCTGTCAGGTTTTTAAAACTTGCTACCCCACCCGACATCTATCTAGGCTCTCCCGTAATTGTGGCAAAAATGACGTAATTTGTCATTCACGCCCTGCGGCATTTGTGACCAGTCAAATCGCCAACGCCAATTACCCTTTTCAACACCTGGCACATTCATACGATGATTGCCATCCAACACTAACACATCCTGCATAGGCACAATAGCCCATCGTGCCGGCGACTTAAAGGCCGCTTCAACTAAAGGCCAAGGCATATCATAGGGTGAAACATGTAAATATTCACACACATATTGCCGCATATGTTCAGGGATTTCTTGAAACCAACCCAAAGTAGTATTGTTATCATGCGTACCCGTGTACACCAGACAATGCTCAATATGATTGTGTGGCAAATACGGATTATCAGGCCCTCCCTCGAATGCAAATTGCAATATCTTCATGCCCGGTAAACCGAATCGCTCACGTAAATGATTCACTTCGTGAGTGATAATACCTAAGTCTTCGGCAACCAAAGGCATATCAATACCACTTTGTTCTATCGTTTCAAAGAAGTGATGCCCCGGTACTTTCACCCATTGCCCTTCCATGGCAGTATCGCAATGAGATGGAATCTCCCAATATGCTTCAAATCCTCGAAAATGATCAATCCGTACCACATCAAACAACAACTTGGCACTATTCAAACGCGCTAACCACCATTTGAAGCCATCGTTTTGCATATAATGCCAATTATAATGCGGATTACCCCACCGTTGCCCGGTTGCTGAAAAATAATCAGGCGGTACACCGGCTACAACAGTCGGCCGGCCGTTGTCATCCAGTAGAAAATTCTCGCGGCTTGCCCAGACATCTACACTGTCTTCGGCCACAAAAATAGGAATATCGCCAAACATCAACACGCCCTTATCATGCGCGTATTCTTTCAGTGCGTGCCATTGGCTAAAAAACACAAACTGTTCAAAGCGATGTTGTTCAATAATCTCGGCCAAGCTACGACGTGCCTCATCAAGTGCTTGAGGGTTACGATCACGTAATTCTGGCCGCCATCCCCACCAGCCAGACACCTTTTTCAATTCAAGTAGACGTGCTTGCAAAGCATCGTGATCTTGGATTTCGTTGAAGGCTTTCAAGCATTCTGTTTTTAAGGCCTGATAATGTTCCGCTTGTAAAGCCCGAAATAGGGCATAATCTTCCAACCAATGCGCTTGGGCTTCGATAAACTCAGCAAAAGCTGTCCGATCTGCTTCACGAGCCTGTTTTTCAAAACCCGCTCGTGCTGCTTTTAAACGCGCCAAGCGATAGCGTATAGCCGCCTCACGTTCTGAGGCTGGACAGAAACCCTCACGAAATGGACTATGTTCAAGCCGCTGTTCCAACTCACGTTCTTCTGGCTTTTCCGTGATCCAACCCTGCGAGGCGAGACGTTTTAATGCCTCTTGCAAATCATCTTCGCTAGTCGGGGAACTATCTTGACTTAACCAACCTTTCTCAACCAACCTTTCTAAGCTGATCAACAAGGGATTAGCAGCATGAACTGATTGGCATTGATAGGGTGATAAATCCTCATGCGGTGGCCCCAAAGGCAACATTTGCCATAAAGAAATACCACTATCTGCCAGAAAATCGACAAAGCGGAAAGCATGTTGCCCCAAATCACCATTGCCAGGCGTACCGGGTAACGAAGTCGGGTGCAATAAAATACCTGCACGCCGTTTCTGAAAAAAATCAAAGTTAGAACTCATGCACCATTCTCCTGTCCTTTACGCATTACACCACCTGTCGCGGGATCGCCGCCACCGTGAGTAAACGCTTCATCTAAATAATCCGGTGGGGTTTCACCCAAAATCCGATATAAATGTCTTAAATGCCGACGATATAAGCGATCAAAATCATTCACCGCAGCCCCAGGGTTATAATCGCCAAACCACCAACACCAATCTGAACCTTCACAAATGGCTAATTGACGTTCAGCCTCTTTCTGTTGTGCAGGTTCTAAACGGGGTACGACTCTATCAAAAACATGCTTCGCTTCAATCAACATTTCCCAACCGCGATTTTTATCTCGCTCACCTATCCAAGTGGAAAACGTGCCATAAACCCAACTACCTGCGACTAAAGTTGGTAATTCAGTCACCCCTGAATCCAAGCAATTTGAAAACGTCGTCAATTCTATTTCAGGATGATGAGATAATTTTTGATAGAGGGTGCGGAGAAAATAATAGGCATTTTCGGGATAGTATTCCCACGCATTTTCGCCATCAAGGATTATTGACACCACTTTTGCCCCAGTTTCCTGGGCTGAACGGGCAATATTCTCTAA
The DNA here is from genome assembly GCA_003645185.1 of Candidatus Parabeggiatoa sp. nov. 3. Lineage (GTDB taxonomy): Bacteria > Pseudomonadota > Gammaproteobacteria > Beggiatoales > Beggiatoaceae > Parabeggiatoa. The sequence continues at coordinate 1,430 of QNEL01000627.1, read as the reverse complement.
ATGATGTACCAAATTAGCTACAGCATCATCCGCATGCCATTTAGAATATTCAAAGCCAATTAAATCTGACAAATTATCATCTCTAAAAAAACAACGCACAGCACTTTTAGGTAAACAATAAGGGCGATGTAGAGATTGATCTTCTTGTCTCGCTTTCTTCATACTGTTTTGCCACACGCTGGAGCCACTGGCTACCCAACGGATGTCAAATTCTTCCATCAAGCGTACCGTGATTTCACTCAAGCTGCCTTCAGAAGGCCAGCAACCATGCGGCGTAAACCCAAAATGCTTTTCAAAAGTCTTAATCCCTTCACGCATGTGCCAACGCACCCGCTCCTTGCCGTCAGGATAGCAACTCACACCTGAAAGATCGATATCGGGTAAAGCTTCACGCGCCGCAAAAGCATCAAGCAGTAAAGGCATAATGGGATGGGCATAAGGCGTGACAGAGAGTTCAACTTGCCCACGCGCAGCCAAAGCTTTATAACGAGGCACAATACTGGACAATAATTTCCAGATAATTTCCAGCAATTGCCGCCGATCACTGTCATCAAATCCATTGCCTTTCTTGATGAGTGCTTTAACAACCGGTTCTTGACGACGCACGGTTTCACCTAACCACGCTAAGTGATACCACATCACTAAGTCGATAATATATTGTTCATCCAAATAAGTAACCACTTTTGGATTTTGTTTCAGCGAGTCTGCCAATTCAGCCAGTTCTTGATAAGGCTTAAAACGTTGAATCATGCGTTCTTGATTCGCACGTAAACACTGCTCAATTAAATTTAAGCGCGCGCGCTTAATATAGTGTTGTTGATTTTCGCTCTGCGAGTTTTGATTTTCAGGCTCGATTTCCGAAGACTCGGTGACAGGTTGCTGATTCAGAAAAGGGGCATGAGCCGGATGACTTGTTAAAGCCGCCAATAAAGGATCACGAATGGGTGTCGCATCATGTAAAAAGGCCTGAATTTGCGCCACATAATCATCAAGTTGTTCCAACAAAGTGGGGGCAAAATTGACGACAGCACGGGCTTTGGGTACCTCTTCTAAATGTGCTGCCATATCCGCATAATCTTTAATCCCATGCAGATAAGTCCAAGGTAATTGATATTGTTCACTATATGAATCGTAATAAGCAGGCTGGTGCATGTGCCAGCAGAATATGACATTCAATTTATTGGGCATTTAAATTCCTTTAACCGAACTAAAGAGCTTAAGGTGGGCAACAAAAACCCGTTACCCACCCTACATTGATACTATTGGTGGGCAACAAAAACCCGTTACCCATCCTATATTGATCTTAAGGTGGGCAACAAAAACCCGTTACCCACCCTACATTGATCAAAATGGTGGGCAACAAAAACCCGTTACCCACCCTACATTGATCAAAATGGTGGGCAACAAAAACCCGTTACCCACCCTACATT
>QNEL01000626.1 GCA_003645185.1 Candidatus Parabeggiatoa sp. nov. 3 | reverse complement strand
TATTGGCCAGTATTCAATCCCAAAAGTAGATAAAGCGGTGAAGGTAGGCTTTCAAGTCAAAGGCGGTAAAGTTCAAGCTAAAGATATTGATGCCTTATTCGGTGCGATTGCCAAGCATAAATATGATTTGGGTGTACTTTTAACCCGTTACAAAGCAACCAAACCCATGTTGCTCAGTGCGACGCAACTAGGACAATTTGAAGCGGCTTATGGTTATAAATACCCCAAAATCCAAATAATGACTTTAGCCGAATTTTTCGCGGGTAAACAGTTAAACTTGCCTAAAGATAATATGACTTTCAAAAGTGCCGCCACCATCGGCAAAGCTTCCAAACAAAACGGATTATTTGAATGACAATGTTAGAAAACGCTTGGCCAGGTGAAAATTGTGAATTGTTAACGAAAAATAATTAACCATTTTCACATTTGGGCAACTTGGGCAAATTGGATATAAACTGCCAGCCCGCATGGCAGGATTTTCAAAGCAGCCTTCAGCAAAAATAGAGAGTGCGAAACATTCGAGCTTTTGGAAACTGATAAGGTTTTTCCTGAAATTTCTGAAAAACTTGGTGTAAAATGTCTTAATAAGGCATATCCAAAAAATAAATTATTCCAGTCTTTCTTGTAGGGTGGGTAACGGGTTTTTGTTGCCCACCATTCCCCTACTTAGATGAGGCTTCTCAGGAATTAGAATATGAAGATAAAAAATATAACACTATCAAATTTTAGATGTTTTCACAACATAAAAATGGATTTCCATGATAAATTAACGGTTATCGTGGCTCGTAACGGCCAAGGTAAAACCTCATTTCTGGATGCCGTTACCGTTGCTTTAGGTACTTTTGTTGGAGCCTTTGGCTTAGGCAAGGCAAAGCGTTTTTATTCTTCAGATGCCCGCTATCTACAGCAGCTTGATACTAGCATAAGCGAACAACAGTATCCCGTCATGGTCGAAGCGGATATGGCAGAACCCACAATGCATCTGCTCCGCAAGTTGACCGGAAAAAAAAGCGGAACGACGGTCAAAGATGCTAATGAAATGACCGAATACGGCAAAAAGCTGATGCAGAAGATTACGGAACTGCAAAGTGTGACTCTGCCAGTTATTGCCTATTACGGATCGGGACGGCTTTGGAGTACACACAAAAACATGGAACGCAAGGCAGTCATCACGGAAAGCCGAACCATGGGCTATGAAAATTGCCTTTCTTCTGCCTCCAACTTCAAGCAGATTCAGCAATGGTTGAATAAGGCGGCTTATGCAGTGATACAACAAAAAGAAATGCCAGAATACTCCAACTACGCACTACCGCAACAAGTAGCGGGGATTAAGGCAGCAGTTAATCAAGTATTGGCTGGTGAAGACTGGAGCAACTTTCATTACAGCATGAGCCATGAAGAACTGGCCCTGTTTCATCCACAACAAGGCATACTCCCGGTCAGCATATTGAGTGACGGGGTGCGTGCCATGGTATCACTTACCGCTGATCTGGCTTGGCGTTGTGCGAAGCTAAACCCTCATCTTAAAGAACAAGCATACCAAGAAACCCAAGGCATTGTGCTTATTGATGAAGTCGATATTCATCTTTACCCAGTCTGGCAACAGAAGGTCATTCCTAGCTTGCAAAAAACGTTTCCTGATATTCAGTTTATCGTTACCACTCATAGCCCGCAGGTACTGAGCACAGTTGAATCGGATTGTATTCGTATTGTGAGCGACGGCGATGTTTATTGCTCTTCCAAAGGCACGAAGGGCGCGGAAGCTTCGCGCATACTAAAACGGGTTTTTGGTGCTGATGTACGTCCACCAGAAGACGACAATACAAAACTTCTCAATACCTATCTTGATCGGGTTTATAACGATCAATGGAGTTTGCCTGAAACACTGGAAATGCGTCAGCAATTGGATGAAATCTATGCAGATGAAGAGCCCGCATTAACAGAGGCTGATCTTTATATAGAAAACAAGAGTTGGGAGTTGAGTCTTGAAAAAAATTAACAAAACGCCTGGGCCTAATGCACTAACGCATTTTGCAGCCAATAATCCCACAGCACGTTGGGAGCCGGATTTTAAAGATGAAAATGGCGGTGACGATTACCACGCTATCCGCCAACAGATTTTTGACGATCAAGCTGGACTCTGTGCCTATTGCGAAACCAAGGTGGATAATTTGCCAATTAATAAGCAGCGCATTGAACATTTCCATTCCAAATCTGATGACAGCAATTCAAGCCAGAATTGGGGACTTGATTGGAACAATATTATCGGTGTATGTATTGGTGGAGAAGATGCTGACAAGAGCAAACATCCCAGACCGGCCAATCTGAGCTGTGATGCCCACAAAAACCATCTTATCTCGAAAGAGCATTTATCTGCACAATGCGAAGGTTACCTCTTAAATCCTCTAAATATCTCGGCGACACCGTGTCTTTTTAATCTCGACAAAAGGACAGGTGAACTGTTGCCAAATGATACTGTCTGCCAACAGGTTGCTGGCATTGAAAACAATTTTTCTTCAGTTAGAAAATTAGTTGAGGAAACGATTAAGGCTCTGAACATCAATTGTGATAGACTCAAAGATCAAAGGCTTGCAGTGCGTAACGAATATAACAGGCAAGTTAAAGCAGCACGAAAGAAAAAAGATAGGGAAGTGTTTACAAGAATGGCTGTGCAGTGGTTTCAAAACAAATGGCCAAGTTTCTTTACCACGCGTAGGCTCTTATTAGGTCAATATGCTGAAGCCTATTTGGAAACAATCGACTACAATGGCTAATTACGTGCGAAAAACGTTATCGTGTAACTGCCAATGCTACAGATAGCGTTTCCCGATTGAATGAAGGACTGAATCGGGGCTACTGCAACTTACGGATATCAAGGACACTTATTTATAACTGATAAGCGAGGGCACTGGGATCATAGACTGGGAAAATTCAGGTCAGTTATTTGTAAATCCGTTAATAATCAATAATTTATAAAATATTTGTTATTGTAAGTTGGGCACTGGGGTCATTAAGTGGGAAAGCTTCAAAGGGTGATAGAATTGTTAATTGATGCACACACAGATCACCAGCCCAGAATCAATCCCATCCAATGACCCCAGTGCCGATTTTTTGAAAGCAAAAACTGATAATTTACTTTTTTGAGCCTCTGTTCGTGAAATAGTTTTGCAAGAGGCTCTCATTAATAGACATTATTCCGGTTTAAATAGCGTCTTTTGCGTCTCTTGCGTTGATTAAAAAAAAACGCAAAAGGCGCAAAAGGCGCAAATGAAATCGATCTGCCCACTACAGAAAATCAGAAAACGTGATCGTTTGCATCATGCGTTATTCATTTTTTCTGATAACGAGGTTTCGAGTTTATGCGATTCTTGCCCCGCCTAGGTAAGAAGGGATTGTGTGCTTGATGGAATGGCGATGATGCCTTCATGCCAACTACTTGTAACAATGCCTTTTGGTTTGGGTTATCAAGATCAACGAAATGACCGGTACGCAAGCCTTTTGGTAAATAAACGGGGCCAAAACGGATTCTCATTAAGCGACTAACCGTTACCCCTTGCGATTCCCATAATCGCCGCACTTCATGTTTACGCCCTTCCATTAATGTGACGTGATACCAGTGATTGGCACCACTTCCACCGGCATCATGAACCCTTTTAAAATGCGCCATCCCATCCTCAAGCTCAATACCTTCGCGTAAGCGTGTAAGCATATCGAGATCGACTTCTCCTAAAATCCGTACAGCATATTCGCGTTCAATCTCATAAGAAGGGTGCATTAAGCGATGTGCTAAATCGCCATCCGTTGTTAACAACAATAAGCCTGCCGTGTTCAAATCTAACCGCCCAATACTTATCCAGCGGCCGTGTTTCGGCGAGGGTAATCGTTCAAATATTGTTGTGCGCCCCTCATCATCATGGCGTGTACACACTTCACCAATCGGTTTGTGATAGCACAAAATCTGTTGTCGATAGGCCGTGTGCAAATCGGTTTTGCGAATTTTACGTCCATTAAGGCTAATTTCATCGCGTGCGCTGACACGATCACCCAGGGTTGCGATATGTTGATTCACTTTCACACGCCCCTCTTGGATCCAAGTTTCAATTTCCCGCCGTGAACCTAAACCTGCTCTCGCTAACACTTTTTGTACTCTTTCACTCAACTCAGGCGTGT
>QNEL01000625.1 GCA_003645185.1 Candidatus Parabeggiatoa sp. nov. 3 | reverse complement strand
TCAAATCCCTGTAGTTGTTAGGGGTTATCCGGCCTCGTCATGACAATCACGACAATCAGCATTCTATCCCATACCCAAAACGCTATCACTGAGATTTAAAATACCCCATAATCTTCTTAACATAATTCTGAGTTTCTTTAAAAGGCGGTACTTGATAGCCATATTTTTTCACATTGCCATACCCCGCATTATAAGCCGCTAATGCCAAAGGAATATTCCCCTTTATCCCCCTTCTATTCAGCATTTTGCGTAAATAACGTGTACCCCCCATCAAATTTTGAGACGGATTAAAAGGATCACTAACACCCACCTCTTTAGCCGTTAGCGGCATTAACTGCATCAAACCACAAGCCCCAACATGAGAACACACTTTAGGGTTATAATTGGATTCCTGTTTAATCACCGAATGGATTAAAACCGGATTCAAAGCTTCTTTTTTGGAAGCCTTATTAATCATTTCCCGCAAAGGCAACTCATGTTTTATTTCAGCCTTTTGAACCGACTTTAACAAAATCGAGGGTAATCGGTAATCTGAAACATACACCGGTTCAGGTGCATTACGGTTCACTTCTTGAAAAAACTCAAACCGTTTACGCGCAGGTGCTTGATAAGCATCACGAAATGACCAATTTACGCGCTGCCAGCGTCTTTTAGAAAGACGACAAGTCGTACCAAACACCGGTTTTTTTTCACGTCCATTTTCCACAATGAACGTATAATAATCTCGACATAATTTGCCGTTTTCAGAAAACGTCAAAAAGACGGCCAAATTGCGTTCAAGCTTAGGCTCATCCTTATCACGCCACGTAGCAATTTCACCATCAAGCAACTTCTCATCAAGCAGAAAATTGACATCATCCATTAATCGGCCCGCTTTGGTATCCACTTTTGTTTTTAAAGCAACGCAACCGAACAAACTCACAATCAAAACGAACAAACTCATTGATTGGATATTCATATTCTTCTCCTTTTTATAGCGTTTCCCGATTGGGTGAAATACAAACATTTTTTGATATGATTTGGGAAAATATCGCGAAGACAGGATTAATCTGCGTCAATCATGCCGTCAGTTAAATCTGCGTTCTATCTCTTCAAATCAATAGAACGCAGATTCTCATGATGAAACTGATTTTCACATTTAGCTTCGCGCACCGAAGGCTCACTTAAGAAGTTGCGCGCAACTTTATTTCACGCTCAAGTTTCGCGGAGCGAAACTTGAGCGTGAGCCTTCGGTGCGCGAAAAAGCTTTTGCGTGAAACACTGATTTAAAAAAAACGCTAATCGAATCAATAGACTTTTGTATTTCATGCAATTGGGAAACGCTATATAGCGAAACTCGCAAACTCAAGTTGGAACGAAAATCTCGTAAACTAAAATTGTATATGTGCCGTAAACAATTGTCATTGAAGATCAAGACACTGTCTCTCCTTCTGTTGTTGCGTACTCCCCTGCTGCGTCATCCAAATATCATATTCACGACAAATCTTCTCATTCGTTTCATGAGTTGAAATCGGTTGTATAGTAAATTCGGTACCCGTTCTGGAATTTGTCCAGCGATGTTTTTCATTATCAGGCAAAGTTTGCAAAGCAGCCATAACCTCTTGTTGATCCGATTCATCCATCTGATTACCAATAGCTCCCCCCACCATCGCCCCCAAACCAGCAAAAGTAGCGATGCAAAAAACCTTCAATTTCTGATTATCAATATTTTGGCAAAACAACAAGCCAACAAGCGCACCAACGCCAGCCCCACCAGCCGCCCCTTGTTGTTCCTGAGTATAAGGAGAAGTACTACAAGCCGAAAGAGAGAAAATGATCAGGGTGATAAGCATTAAGGTTTTAAAAAACATAAATGACTTCCTTTAATGAGTGGCATTTATTTTACGATGTTTTGTAATCTTTACTGCACGCGCTCATAACACAACTTTTATGTATTTAGCTTCGCGCACCGAAGGCTCACGCGCTTTGTTTAGCGAAGCGCAACGTAGCGCGTGAACCGAAGGTGGGCTACGCTAAATGGTGGGTAACGGGTTTTTAAAGCCCACCATCCTATGTCGTTTTTAAAGTGACTTTTGCTTCGCTAATCAGAGAATTGTTCATATTTTAGATATATCGAAAATTTATTTGTCTTGGAGAAAAGTCAAAACATAAATGAAGCTTATCAACAAATTATCGCATATAATGATTGTGCCAGTTAAAATTTCATTTTTTTAAAATTAGAATTAGAAATTGGTAATTGTATTTTATTTAATTGCTTAATCATATCCCAAATTGAAGTGATCAAGTTTTATCACACAATATCAATTTTTAACCCCTTTCAAAGCTAAAAAACGGAAAGATCAAGTTGACAAAAAATCTAAGCAAGAGTTACATTCTGTTCTAAGATTATGGTAACATGAACATTGAACATTTTTTGATTTGCAATTGATAATTGATGAATAAAGGAGAAATATTAATGAATAAAAATGTACTTTCTTTAGGCATCGCCACAGCGTTGGTTGTACCCATCACAACCCATGCCGATATCAAGCTTTATGGTCAAATCGGCGCAGAGGCAGCAAGCGTCGAATATGCCGGTGGTGACGAAAATCTCACTAGAGGTCAAATCAGCAATAGCCTTGGCTTTACCGAATCATCTGATGATATGGATCGTCAAACCCTGACCAGAGACAGATATGGTAACATTCTGAACGATGGCCCTAACATGCTTGGTTTGGACTTTGAACTTGATAAAGAACTGCCCGGCGGCATGGTGCCTTATGCGCGTTATCGTACCACTTTCCATACGACTAATAATTCTGGGCTTGGCCCCGGTTTAGAGGCTTGGGTTGGTTTAAAAAACGACACATTCCACATTAAGCTTGGCAAATTGCGAGGAGCCTACCGATCTGCTAAAGGGCTGATTGATCCGTGGATCTATACCTCTATGCAGGCCCGTGGCACAGGCGGTGGCATGTCGGCTGGCCGGTATAACGAAGTGCATTGGAATTGGAATGCAGCCGGTGATCGTCGCTTGGTTGTAAAAGACACCACTACTGGCAAAGTGGGTATTAATCCAGGCCGTGCTATCGACACTTCTGGTTTAGTGCATAATAGTGACATACCGGGCGCATTAGAACTGGGAGGTAAATGGGGACAATTTAACGCTCGCGTACAAATTATGGGCGATGACGAAGCTGACAAAAGAGGTGGCAATGTAGAGCTAAAATACACCAGCTCAAACATGACGATATGGGCTCATGGTGCTTTTCTTGATGTTGGGGATAACCAACTTTCTCCGGGTGGAGACAAGTGGAACAACGACAAATTCTACAATTGGAAAGTGGGTGCCAACTATAAGGTGATACCCGAACTCAAACTCGCCCTTCAGTACGAAGAGGGAGAACTGGGGGCTTTTGATAATAACCCAGATGGTGGAAAATATATTATCGGTTCCTTTGATTACCGCATCCAGAAAATCACCCTAGCGGGTTGGGTTGCCGGTTATCTTTCCAATATTGAAGATAATTTGAGATTGACAGATATCAACGGTGACGTTTTAGAAGAAGATGCTTTAAGTTGGACCCTTGGTGCCAAGTACCACATCACTAAATATGCCCACATTTTTGCGGGTTATCGTCAAACCGACAGCGATAACGATTACCGCGATGAAAACGTCTTTTCAGCCGGGATGCTTTATAAATTCTAAAGGCTACTATCATTGATAAATGAAGGAGAGCGTGGTTCAAATTGAGGGCTTCATTTCATAAGATTGAAGCCCCAATTTGCCCCAAACCTGACAGGTTTTGAAAACCTGTCAGGTTTTTATCGCTCGACATTTTTCGCACAAGTCTATATTGACTATTTTCGTTCCCGTTATTTTGCAGCTATTGGAGCGCCTGTTATTTTGCGACTGCTTTCGTTCCTGTTATTTTGCGGCTGTTTTCGTTCCAAATTTATTTTGCGGCTGGCTGTTTTCGTTCCAAATTTATTTTGCGATGAATGTTGTTACCCAGTGAGCGTTTCCTTGAAAGAATGACTTGCGTCGCACTATTTCAAATAGTGTTGATGAAATTGGTAAATGTATTCTTTTTATGACAACTTAATAGGGCCCCTGTTTATCATCCCGTTCTGGATGGCGTAACAGCAGCGAAGATGGGGGCTTTGCCAATTGCACTCGCAAATATTGGGCG
>QNEL01000624.1 GCA_003645185.1 Candidatus Parabeggiatoa sp. nov. 3 | reverse complement strand
TCGCGTCTGTGTTTTTGTAGAGACGCGATGCTTCGCGTCTCTGGTTTGTCGAAACGCGATGCCTCGCGTCTGTGTTTTTGTAGAGACGCGATGCTTCGCGTCTCTGGTTTGTCGAAACGCGATGCTTCGCGTCTCTGGTTTGTCGAAACGCGAGGCATCGCTAGAGACGCGAGGCATAGCTAGAGAGCATCGCGGAGACGCGAAGCAGAGAGCATCGCGGAGACGCGAAGCAGAGAGCATCGCAGAGACGCGAAGCAGAGACGCGAAGCAGAGACGCGAAGCAGAGAGCATCGCGTCGACGCGAAGCAGAGAGCATCGCGTCGACGCGAAGCAGAGACGCGAAGCAGAGACGCGAAGCAGAGACGCGAAGCAGAGACGCGAAGCAGAGACGCGAAGCATCGCGTCTCTACAATGGAAACAATCCCGTATCCTAAGTTGCCCACCATTCCCTACTGATGGTGTACACAATTATTTTTTCAGCGCCTGTAGTTCTTCTTCCGTAAACAGGGGCGCGTAATCGGGCAATTCTGGTCTTTCGATGGTGATTTCATCACCGGAGAAAGCTTTAATAAAGGCCAGCAAGTCTTCTTTTTCATCATCCGTCAAGCCCAGCGGTTGGATGAGTGGAGTCTTGTTTTGGGGCCAGTCTGTTGTTCTGCCGACTTTGACTTCATCAGAGCCTTCATCTGCTTCTTCATCACCGCCTTCATCACCGTCTTCATCCCCTTCTTCATCACCCTCTTCATCCGCGTCTTCATCTTCATCTTCATCTTCATCCGCGTCTTCATCTTCATCTTCATCTTCACCGTCTTCAGGTTCAGCGAATCCCCCACGGTTATAGAAATCCACGACTTCTTCTAAGGTGTAAAAAGCGCCATTGTGCATGTACGGGGCTGTGTACTGGGTGTAACGCAGGGTGGGAGTACGGAACTTGCCTTTGTCCCATTCATTCTTGGTGCGGAAATACAAACCGGCATCGGCCTTAGCACTACGATACAATTTTTCTGCGGCACCTTTGGCGTAATACTCAAAACGGAAAGTGATCTGCGCGAGGCCGTCTTCTTCCCAACGTTTTGCCGACGGTACGCCGATATTGTAGTAGCGTTGATCGCTGGCAAAGGGGCCATTGTGACAGGCGATACAATTGGCTTTGCCGTTAAACAGTTCCATACCACGAATCTGTTTTTCAGTGAGGGCCTCTTTGTCACCTTGTAAGTACTGATCTAGCGGCGTATCCCGTTGTACCAAGGTACGTTCAAACGCTGCGATAGCTCGCCAAGCGTTGCCAATAAGCGGCCATTCGTCACCGAAAACGTCTTTAAAACGCTTGCGGTATTCAGGAATTAAACACAGACGGGCTTCCATCAGATCGTCTTCACCGTTACCGGCAACGCCCCCCTTCGCAGCTGCAGGTGCTTGCATTTCTAAGGATGGTGCTGCACCTGCCCAGAAGAATTTGCCGTAGTAAGCGGAATTAACGATACTCTGGCTGTTTCGCCAGTGGACGGTACCCGGATAACCCCGAGAAAAATCATCAGCCCATGCCCAACCTGCATCGGGTTCATGGCAAGTAGCACAGGCGGTGGAAGTATCGCCACCTAGACGAGGATCAAAAAACAGGATTTTGCCCAGTTCCACTTTAGCATCCGTCTGTTTATTGTCAGGCGGTATGGGGGGTTCCCCTAGTGGTGCCAGTGGTGGTGGTTCGGCTAGAACAGATTGACTATTCAATGGGCCCAGAAAAACGGCCATGATGACAAAAGCCAGCCCGGTGATTTTATTCATAAGCATTATTTTCTCCTAGACACTCTAGAATGAATTGTTGTAAGTGAGAATGGTTTTCGTGGAAACGAAGAATCACTCACTCAAAAAAAATCCGCAATCCGTAAAATTCGGTTTCCTAGTTGGGGACATTACGCCAATCTTCAATCGCTTCGTATTCGTTTGGAAATTCCGAAGTCCAAACATGTTCAGACGTTGTCAGAGGTTCTCCAGAAAGAGCGAGCAAGAAGGCAACTAAGTCTTGTTTTTCCTCCTCAGTCAGGTTAAGAGGTTTGATCAAAGTGGCCTTATTGCGATCTTCACCGCCACCGTTGTTGTAAAATTCGACAACGTCTTCCAAGGTTTTCAACATGCCGTTATGCATGTAAGGCTGCGTGTATTTTAATTCTCGCAGCGTGGGTGTCATAAACTTGCCCATATCGCTACCATCAGCCTTGTGGGTTTGGACATGGGTGCCGGGATCGCGCATCAGAGCCATATAATTCTCGTTGCCTAAGAACATGTTATAGGCGATAAAGGCTTGGTGGCGCAGTGAGTCACGGAAAATGTCAAAGTTTTCAGGCACACCGGTGTTGTGGGACTGGCCATCCGAAAACAGGGGAGTGTTGTGACAGGCCATGCAATTTCCCTTACCCTTGAATATAGCCATGCCACGTTGAGCGGCTTCAGACATTTCGCCGGTATCGAAGGGCGCACCACGGGAGGTGAGCGTCTTCAGATATTCTGGAATGGCATTACGCACTTTGCCGTTGGAAGGTTCCCCATATCCTGCGGCCTCAAACATTTCGAGATACTTAGAGTCTTGTTTGAGACGTTCCTGCATGATACGCATGTCCATATTAAAAATATAGTCTTCCGTGATCATCTCACGAGTGACATCATTGAGATTGGTACCGATTCTGCCATCATGCATCCACACTTTTTTGTAGGCGGTATTAATCATGGTTGGGGCGTTGCGAAAATGCTTGTTACCCGGATAACCATCAGATAAAGCCTTGCTGGTGGAAAAGCCATGCTCAGGATCATGACAGGTGGCACAAGAAATCGCGGCATCCCCTGACAATCGTGCATCAAAGAATAACCGTTTACCCAGTTCAGCCTTAGCTTCGTCAAACTTAAGCGGTGGCAGTGGGCCAATATCTGACGTTGCGTGGCCTAGATTGGCAACGAATGCCGTAGCGAGGCCAATTGAAATGGTCATAAGACGACTATGACGCTGCTTTGTGCGTTTACTCATGCAGCACTCCTTTGTAGTGATTGAATGGAAATTTAAGCAATGAAATTATACCGATTTAATATTAAGCGTTTTATGAGGTTGAAAAAATTAATCAAGTAAATCAATGTATTACATTAAATCTGTAGAAACTTGCGACGGCCCGATTACAAAATTTATTTTGCGGTTATTGGTTATTGGAGTGCAAAATTTATTTTGCTGTTATTGGAGTGCAAAATTTATTTTGCTGTTATTGGAGTGCAAAATTTATTTTGCTGTTATTGGAGTGCAAAATTTATTTTGCTGTTATTGGAGTGCAAAATTTATTTTGCTGTTACTCGATGTTCTATTTTTTTTTAACGTACTGATTTCTAAAGCTTTTTAGAAGAAAATGTCAAAATCAAGTGTCTTCATTTTCTGAAATAAAAACAAATACTTAATTTTATAACCCTATTTATAGCAAAGTTTTGTGACCCCCGTTTTTACTAAAAACTAGAACATCGAGTGTTATTGCTTTTCGTTCCAAATTTATTTTGCTTCTTTTCGCGAAGCTAATTTATTCAGTGCTGATGCGCTTGGATTTGTGGCGGTTGCCCCACTTCGCGATTGGTGAGTTGTTTAGCCACCTGCGAAGGCTGAGGAAGACAGGATGGTAGCAAGTACCAATAAAAGAAGTGATTTTAGGGTTCGCTTCATTTAGCTTTTCTCCTATTACAGGGTGTGTGTTAATGGTTAATGGTTAATACTCAATTCGACGATTTAAACTCGTTAGAGTGAGCTTATGGATTGTGCCAGAAGTTATTAACTTATGAAATCTTCTGTTGTTTTTTATCCACAAATATTTTAACATGCCCGCTGTTTTTATATTAATCAATCAACACATTAAGATTAATAAGTGCTGAATGCCAATCACATTAATAACAAAAAAACTTTTTATTACTCGAACTTCAAGTTTTTTGTAAACCATTGATTTTGAAAAAATATATTGAATTTATCCCTTAAAGAAAAAAGTTATTATCAATCTCAATCGGGCCTTCGTGGAAATGAATTTTAAACGAAAATCTGGCCGAAGCAAAATAAAGTTTAAATGGTGGGCAACATAAACACGTTACCCACCCTACATTGATCTAATTGGTGGGCAACATAAACACGTTACCCACCCTACATTGATCTAATTGGTGGGCAACATAAACACGTTACCCACCCTACAT
>QNEL01000623.1 GCA_003645185.1 Candidatus Parabeggiatoa sp. nov. 3 | reverse complement strand
TTTGCTTTAAAAAACGACTTCCAGTTCTTCTCAATTAATCGTAAAACTTGTTGTGAAGACTGGGCTGGCAGACCTTTATAAACTTCTGGATAATCACGTTTGATTATCTTATCCATCGTGTTAAGATTAATAATCTTATGGTTTTTTATAAAATTTTGCCGCATAATAAATGTGGCACAATTATATAAATTTTTTGAGGCATAAGATAAATCAATTAATTGTTGATTCATATCAACAATATGTCGTTCAACTCTGGTAACAAGCATAAATATAATCGTTTTTCATTGAAATATCTTGTTCGAGAAATTTATAGACAAATTTGTAATTCTAACGACTATTATCTCAAATTTCTACCTCTAAAATTCCATCTTTAACCTATTTACTTAAAGTTTGTCTGGTTATTTGTAATCGCTTTAAGACTTTTTGTGCTTTCATAAACACGAGTACAACATATTTTATAATTATTAATTTATATATTTTAATATTATTTAATATATTTAATAACTATATCTCGGTCTTCAAGTTTTTGATGTTATTTGGCTTTGCTAAGCCCTATTTTTGAGCGTTAAAATATACAACTCATTGATTTTTAAAGTTATTTAGTTTTGAGCGCACAAGAACTTACAAAAAACTTGAAGATCGAGTATATTATAATTTTCACGAACGCGCATCAAAAGTGGTATTTTAAAATCAGTGAGTTATAAAATTTTAGGCGCTTACCCCTATCAGTTTGTCAAAAACGCTATAACGTCTCAAAGTGCAATGACACTGTGGATAAACGAATATTGAAGTCGATGAGAATCGATATCAATGAATTATGAATTATGAATTATGAATTATGAATTATGAATTATGAATGAATTGAATAATTCTGTAATGAATCATTCTAAGGTATGGCTTAAAGAGAAGCCATTCGCTTTGTGAACTTTATGTCTGTCTGGAAGCGGCTCCTTGACATCGCCATTAGCTTTGTCTCCCAAAGGTTTGCCATTCGCCATTGGCGAAGGTATTTATTTATTTAATTATGAGAAATTATTATCAAGTAATGGAGGTCGCACCCAATGCGAGCCCAAATGAGATTAAGCAAGCTTATCATCGGCTTGCCCATAAATTTCATCCCGATAAAAGTCAAGAACAGAATGCAGTGCAGCGATTCCAAGAAATCAATGAAGCTTACGAAGTACTCAAAGACCCGCAAAAACGGGCTCTCTATAACGCCCGTTTTAAGGTTATTTTACCTTACAGCTACAATTGGTTTATTGGCAACAAAAATGCTTGGATGCGTACTGTTGCTCAACGACTTGCTAAGCAAAATGCTTGGATGCGTGTCCAATTCTTGGGACGTGCAAAGAAAAAGGCTGGCATCTATAGTCATGCCAGACGGCCTACTATTGAGGATATCAGTATGAAACCTACCCAAAAATTTCATAAGGTGTTAATGGCCCTCTTTGTGCTTGTCTTGTCAGCGATAACGATTGGTG
Organism: Candidatus Parabeggiatoa sp. nov. 3; assembly: GCA_003645185.1. Lineage (GTDB taxonomy): Bacteria > Pseudomonadota > Gammaproteobacteria > Beggiatoales > Beggiatoaceae > Parabeggiatoa. The sequence continues at coordinate 2,736 of QNEL01000623.1, read as the reverse complement.
TTATTTTTGCGGCTTCGCAGATCAGTCAATGGCAAGGTTATCAGCAAGTCCAAACGGGCATCTTACAAGGTGATAAAAAGGCCATTGAAACCTTTGAACGCGCCGATCAGGCTACTCAGAAAAACATTATCGAAGGTGAACAGGTCAAAAAAGCATTGGTTCATTTTTATCTGCAACAGCCAGAGTATCCTTTATGGACTAAATTAGGGCGTTATGACGACACCCTTTCGGCTGAGATTTTAAAGGATGATGATGTTTATCGCACCTTGATAGCCCATTATTATTCGCGGATAGAGGCCGAAATTGAAGCAGATAATTTTGACAAACCCTTATCGTGGTTAGACACGCTCAAGAAGAAGTATCCCGATTCAACTGAATTATCGGATAAATATGAAGCCGTTCAAAGTCAGAAACAACAGCGGTTAGCTGACTTAATTCAACAATACGGTGAATGCTTAAACCAAACGCTAAAACCGTTGCTTGAAAGAACACATTGTATGGTGGAAGCACGGGAAAAAATTATGCGTGTTGGTATTGAACACAATTTACCCACGGATGCGAATCTACCCGCAATGTATGCGGTGAAAGTCCAACAGGCTTTAACTGCAAAAAATTATGCACAGGCCGAAAAATTGCTCTCAGATTGGGAAAAATTGCTACCCGAACCCTCAGAACAACGTGAGGCACTGAAAGCAAGGTTAGCCCTTCACAAACAAGTCAAAACGGTTATTGCTGATTTGACCAGTTCTGATCGGAATAGAATTGTGACCAGACTCAGTCAAATTGCGACAGAACCCAGCTTGAAAAAGGAACTACTGGAAAGGCCTCAAATCCAAAATCATTTACTGAAGTATCACCTGAATGAATCGCTGGCGTTACTCAGGCTCAATGAGGAAGAAGTTAAACTAAATTCAACAACCAAGGAACAGTTGGAAGATATTCTCATGCAGGTGCGTGAAGAAACTAACCAATTTGCACAACCAACACTTTGGGAGAATGAGCCACCATTGCAACAGGCGACTAACAAAAATAGCCCGATGGCTAAACGCCTACAACAGTGTCGAATGCATTATGAGGCAAACCGTTTAACCACGGGCAAAGCCGGCACTGCATTGAATTGTTATAAAACTGTATTGAAACAAAAACCAGGTAATCGGGAAGCGTTAGCAGGTTTAAAAACGATAGAAAATCGTTATAAATTATGGGCTGAAGCTGCCTTTCGACAGAACCGACTAGACAGAGTGAAAATTTATCTCGCTGCTATGCAAAAAGTGAATCCGAAATCGCGGACACTTGCACGCTTAAGAAAGCGTTTAAATCAGGCTGTAAGGGGGAAATCATCCAAACAGGAATCACCAACAGTGGTCAAACCTTCTACCTATCGAAAGCCGATAACGTCTTGCGAAGGGTGTACTTGTTCAAACATTCTTAAACAATTATCAATGGGGGTAACACCACTGACAGTAGAGCAAAGGCAGTTTTTACAAACCCAGTGTCGTTAAATTTGAACTTTTTAAGAGGAATCGTTAGCCATGTATCACACTAACCCATTGATAAAGTTGACCATTTCAGGTAAACGTTTTTGCGTGCAAAAACTTTTGCGTGAAATACTGATCTTATGGGGAATCTTTTTGCTGGTGTCCTGTGCAACACCTGAAATGCAAGGCGAGATTGATGTTGCCAAAAAGGTGGAGAATGACAAAGAGGAGCCAGCCAGCATGAGCCAACCTATACCGAGTTTAGGTTCAAGCTCAACACCAACGTATCAAGACAGTCCTATGTATTTGAGGGACAGACAGATAGTGGAACTCATGCCCACGACAAACAGCGAGGCGAGATTGGTCAATAAAGAATACTACGATTCTTTAGACACCCAGGCCTTATTGCAGAAAGCACAAGCGCGTTATGAAAATCAGGATTACGAAACGGCCTCACTTCTCTTTAACCTAGTCGCTGAACGTCCCGATGGGCGAGTGATGAAAACTTATGCCGGTTTATATCAAAGCCATATCAAATTGGAAAATCAAGCGGCGGCTGAAAAGGCCTTTGCTCAATTACTCGCACTCAGTGTGAAGAAAAACAGTCGGTTGAACGTGAAATTTTTATTTTCCGTGAGTTCTACTGATTTTATTGGGAATGAAGAGTTAAAAAGGGAATATTCATTTTGGTTGCGTCAGATAGCCCGCTATTTTAAGCACAATACGCTTTGTTTCCAGATGATCGGCCATAGTACTCTGACAGAGGATCAAAACGATTCCAGCTTATCTTTCTTGCGTGCAGAAAAAATTCAAACGCTGATGAAAGAACCTTTTCCTATGATCATGCAAAGGTCAAAAGTGGTGGGCAAAGGGAACCAAGAAAATATGGTGGGTCTTAATACTAACGATGTGAGAGATACGATTGATCGTCGCGTTGAAATTATCGTGGCTAACTGCTCAGAAGTTTAGTAGGGGAAAGCGAAGGATGGAAAACGGTTTTTGATGAGGTGTTATAACGACAATTTTCAACGAGTATCGTTTTGATTTGAAATGTGGATGGATTTTTGATTAATAGGCAAAAAAGCATGGTGCATTTGAGCGTGACCAGCACTCAATGCACCTTGCCACAACTTAAACTATAGCTTGTAGCATATGAATTGATACTAATAAACAGACTTATTGTGCATCAAGAGTTATATCTGCTACCCAAAATTCGTTCTCTTTTTTTCTTACTTTTGCAATAATTTTCACACAGGTT
>QNEL01000622.1 GCA_003645185.1 Candidatus Parabeggiatoa sp. nov. 3 | reverse complement strand
CATTCCAATCAGGCCGCAAAATCACAGGCATTCCAATCAGGCCGCAAAATCACAGGCATTCCAATCAGGCCGCAAAATCACAGGCATTCCAATCGGGCCGCAAAATCACAGGCATTCCAATCAGGCCGCAAAATCACAGGCATTCCAATCGGGCCTTCAAGATTTATCAATATGGAGAACATTATGCGTACTTTTATTATCTTCTTACTCACTGCCACATTACTACTGACAGCTTGTGAAAACGCTGATGGGCCAAGTGAAAATAGGGCAAAAGCGATGGACGACACAGCCCTAGAACATGCTAAAAAACATCTCAACCCCAAATACATTTGCCCGATGCACCCAAAAATTATACGTGATGAACCGGGTAGCTGCCCGATTTGTGGTATGAATTTGGTGAAAAAAGAAGTCGAGCCGGAACCACAGGCTTCAAAAGCATCAAAACATTCAGGGCAACAACAAGATAAACACCCTACTGTCACCATTCGTCCTGAAATTATCCAAAAAATGGGGGTAAGAACCACAACCGTCGAAAAGGGAAACATGCAGAAATACATCAAAACGGTGGGTTATGTCGCTTATAACGAAGACAAGTTAGTACATATTCACCCCCGTTCAAGTGGCTGGGTAGAAAAACTCTATGTCCGACGTGAAGGCGATGTCGTCAAGCAGGAACAAAGATTATTGGAAATGTACTCCCATGAAGTATTAGAAGCACAACAAGATTTTTTGGTTGCCCTACGCACAAAAAATCAGGGTACCAGCCTCAATCGCCAGCAATATAAGGAGGCGATACGCAACCGTCTACGTTTGCTCGGTGTGCCCTATACCACGATTAGACAAATTGAGCGTCAAAACCAATCCATCAACAACGTGCCCATCTTTGCGCCGCAATCAGGTACGGTTACTCATTTAAATATTCGTGAAGGGATGTATGTCACGCCTAGCGTGGAAATGTTCACTATTGTTGATTTATCAAATATTTGGGTCATGGTTGAAGTTTTTGAACACCAATTAGACTGGGTATCAAAAGGATTGACGGCCGAAATTAGCGTACCCGCTTTGCCAGGGCGCGTCTGGAAAGGCAAGGTAGATTATGTTTATCCAGAACTGGAACTCAAAACACGCACTTTAAAAGTGAGACTTCATTTTAATAATCCTAAAGGTAAATTAAAACTCAACCTATTTGCCCAAGCCGTGATTCACGGCAAACCCAAGAAAAATGTCCTTAAAATCCCGCAAGCCGCTTTAATTGTCACGGGTACACGTGAAAGTGTGATTAAAGCCTTAGGGGATGGCCGCTTTCAGCCAGTCGATGTCAAAACGGGAATGCGTAGTCAAGGCGAAGTCGAGATATTATCAGGCCTTAAAAAAGGTAATCGCATTGTCTTGTCTGGACAATTTTTGATTGATTCCGAAGCCAATTTACAAGCCAGTTTTTTACGGTTCGGGCAACAGCAGACACACCAACATTAAACTTGTTCCCCCTTTTGAACACTTATGAAAGAAACATGGAAAATACCGATATATCCCGAAAAACCCATTGGGAACAGATTTATAAAAATAAATCACCTTCCGACGTGAGTTGGTATTTGACATACCCAGGCCAGTCATTAAAACTCATTGAGACGATGGGAATAGATAAAAACCAAAGCATCATAGATGTTGGTGGTGGCGCATCTGTCCTTGTGGATTATCTCATAGATGCCGGATTTAGCCGATTGGCCGTCCTTGATATCTCAGCACAATCTCTACAACATGCTAAAACTCGTCTTAGAGAAAAAGCTAACGATATTGAGTGGTATGAGGCGGATATTACCCATTTTCAGCCACCTCATCTATTTGAACTTTGGCATGATCGCGCCGTGTTTCACTTTCTCACTCATGCCGAAGATCGAAAACAGTATGTTCAAGTCTTAAAAAATGCATTAATCCCCGAAGGCCACCTTATCATCGCAACCTTTGCGATAGATGGCCCTGAAAAATGCAGTGGACTTGACGTAGTGCGATATGATGCACCATCATTGTGCGCCGAGCTTGGTGATGAATTTGAATTATTAGAAGTGCAAAATGAGAACCATCTTACGCCAGCGAATATTGAACAAAAGTTTACTTATTTTCGTTTGAGAAGACGATTGGTTATAAATTAAATTTTATGTATTTCACGCTAAAGTTTCGCTCCGCGAAACAAAGCGCGTGAAATGGTGGGTAACGGGTTTTTGTTGCCCACCATTCATCTAATTAAATTTTATGTATTTCACGCTAAAGTTTCGCTCCGCGAAACAAAGCGCGTGAAATGGTGGGTAACGGGTTTTTGTTGCCCACCATTCATCTTAAAAAATATAATGAAATCAAACACTTCAATCATTCAAACCTATTTTCAAGCCATTTCCCAAGCCATTTCCCAAGCCGCCAAAAAAGAACTCTTTCAAACGCTGCTCACTCGTTTATTTGATCACGATAGCGAAGCTGCTACTATTATTGATCGCCTGAATTTAGGCGCGGAAAAAACCATTTTCAATATTCCCCTCAAAAATCGCCTGAAAACCGGTAGGGCGGATACGCAATATAATAATGTCATTATCGAATGGGAAAAAAAACGAGCGAAAACGGGCGAACAGGCCAAAGAACAATTGACGGAATACTGCTTAGGCAATTGGCATTATGGGCAACTTTATCATAACCCCCTAATTTCAACTAACCAAAATGAAAAACGACATGATAAAATTTATCGCACTTATCTTATGTGCATTGTTCACTTCAACCGCTCTAGCAGCAAACTTGGTGGTCGAATCGCCTACCATTGCTTCATTTTCGGCGAATGCTCAACCCGCTTTGGAGAGTCTCCCGAATACACTTGAGCCCCGTTGGTTAGAACAGTTTATTCGCGCTTATCCTAACGCGACAGAGACACCAGTTGCCTTTACTTTGCGCTATCGGATTGTACAAGGCATCAACACCATTCCTGCTTATCAAGCCTTTATTGATGCCTATCCTCGCACATTGGCTGCGATGGAAGCGCAATATGCCTTACTTCGGCTTTATCGGCCTGAAAAAGAGCCTGATAGACAAAAGCGTTTGGCGGGCTATTTAGATTTTATGTACCGCTATCCTAACACTTCACTTGCGCTAGTCGCTAAAGCCAGTGCTGAACAGGCCGCCTTTGAAGAGGTGGTTGAAACCAACGAAGTTGAGGAATATGAAAACTTCATGCAGCTGTTTCCAAACGCCCATCAAATATCAACGGCGGAAAAATTGGCGCTGAAAAAAGCCGTTGAAAAGGAACGGGCGCATATTAATAATAATGCTGAAATCAGCAGAGCAAAACAGCGCAAAGCTCAATTTTAGCGTTATCAACAAGCCTTGGAGAGTACAAATCTTGATACTCAAGCCAATATTACGCTTGCGATTGAGAGTTTAAACGCTCAAATTAAACAGCAGAAAGAAGAAAGGGCCACTGAATTATGCACTGAGTTTGAAAAACGAGCGATAGAAATCACGCGACACCTTGAGGCTCCTGATAGACTAGAAAAATTGCGGGATTGGGAGCGCAAGGCACACGTTATTCAAACCGTGTATCCCGAACAAGGTGCGGCCGGATGTGTTCGAGTAGAGCAACGCCATCAAGAACTCCTTGCCAAATTAGAGCAAATTCGACAAACCATCAAGGCGGAAAATACCCGTTTAATATAGATGCCATTAAACAGGGACAAGGTTGTGGTAACCAAGGGCTTGAGAAGGCCATTCCAGATAAATGGGGAGATGCTGATTTTTATTTTGCCTGTCAAGTACATGACAAATGTTATGCAACTTGTGGATATACACAGAAATTTTGTGATAAGAGGTTTTTAGGCGATCTGATTGAAGAGTGTGGAAAAATGATTCCCGTTACACAACCACTCTGTGGTGCCGTCGCTTTGAGTTACTATTTATCTGTTGATGGGTTCGGAGAAAAGTCTTGGAAAAAAGGACAGGAGGAGTGTATTTGAAGTCATTTAATGTGAAGTCTGGAGGAAAACGAGGCGAGCTACCTTTGACTGTTGAACAGAAAGCAGAAATTGATGAGTATCTCACCCACTTTGATCTGGATGGGGTGATTAAGTACTGAACCATAAATTTTCAGGTATTTAAAAAAAACAGAAAGGGGGCAACCACAAGGGATTGCCCCTACACAATGTCATGTAGGGGCAATCCCTTGTGGTTGCCCTTTGTTGTAAAAT
>QNEL01000621.1 GCA_003645185.1 Candidatus Parabeggiatoa sp. nov. 3 | reverse complement strand
TCATAAGAGTGATGAAGCGTAAGTAATTGGGTGATGGTGGGCAGCAAAAAGACGCTACCCACCCTACGAGGAATGGTACTTTCATTAAATGTTACCAACAAAACGGTTAGGGATAACTCTTTATGAAACAAAGACTTATTGAGTAACATGAGTGGAAAACGTGCGAGCCGATAAATGCCATGCCATTCTCTAACCCAATTACCCACTTGTACATGATAAGGATGGTTATTTTTTTTAAAACCCGCTTTAATCGCCTGTTTAGCAGTAAACAAGCCATATTGACTGGCAGCTATCTCAAAAAGTGTTTGTTTATTTTGAAGATTTGAATGAGACATGATAATAAAATTTCTTCAGTTATACAAAAAAGTCATAATTTTTATGTCTTATAAGTTCATTTTATAAAAAGTTATCAGTTATAAAAACGGTTCTGATAAAATGATTCAAATCAAATTCAAATCAAAATTCAATCAGTGTAAATCATGATCATCTGGGGCAAAAAACGCTGATTAAAATAAAGAGTTGCAAACGAAATTAAAAAAGTTTGCCCCATTCTTGCGCCCATAACATAGTCAATAACGACTGTTGAGCGTCTAAACTCTTTTGTACTCGTTGAAAATAGACGGTATAACATAAACGCTGAGCAATCTGAATGAGTTCTAACCAGCCGCGTTCCTTTTTAAGTCTTTCCCATTGCGCGGGATAAAAATTGGCAATGATCAACTCGCAAGTTAAAATCAATTCCATCGGTGGCGTTGGAAAGCGAGGGAGACTGACTTTTAAATCCTTCGATCTATCGCCTTGTGGCTGATGTCCGCCCCCTTGTAAATGAAATAGTGGATCGGCTTGATAAATAGACTCATCCAAGCGATTAGCCAGATCAATGTGCCAACGTGAGTGTAATTCCTTTTTGGCAAGATCCCACACTTCAATTACCGTCACGAGTCGGCTAAAAGGGGGCTCGTTATCCGTTTTTGGTGGTTTGACGGCCACATCAAGATAAACACGCGGTGCCATTTGCTTTAGCTTTTTACCCTGAATCGGTACAAAATAGAACGGTGTTGATGGATCAATAGTGTCTTGCATGATTTCACACCTCCCAATTTTCTGAGATTGACGCAAACAGGCTCAATATGAGCCAGACTCTCAGATTCAATAACGTCTTCTTTATACAATGAAGCAGCTAACTGAGATAAATGGGAACTCATTTCTTTTGCCGTTGGAATTCTATTCAAGTGCCACTCCTTATTTCGCCATTTTGAATTTTATCGACAATCAGTTCTTCTCCATCATCCGTTTCCAAACCCTGTTCTTTATATTCACCCGTTTCGACACATTTCCAACAAATACGCTTGGGATGTAGAAAACGATAGGGCAATGCCTCATGAGCAATTACAGAATAATTAAATTCTGTGGGTTGATGACAGGAATCACAGACATACCAAATCAGCCCTTCAGTATCGGGCCAACGTGACTTCGCGGGCGATAATTTTAAGCCAAGTTTCCGATTGAAACATGAAACGCGCTGTTCTGCCGTGTCGAGCTTACCCCAGGCTCTGCCACATAAGCTTTCTTGCCAATCCACTAAACGATGTGTCCACCAGCGGGGCCATCCTTCACTAAAAATGCCGGCGTACTCGATTTTATCCCGATGTAATAAGTCAAATATGGCCTCAACATCCTTCCCCGATTTGGAAATGCCCAGTCTGGTTAACACATTATCATGATCTAACAACAACCCGCGTCTATCGATCACATAGCGCAATATGGCATGAGCGACTTGATGAGGGGCTTTGAGCTTGTCGAGTTCACGAATGGCTTGATAAGCGACTTGTATTTTTTCTCGCCCAGTCACGGCTAAAAATTTTGACCAGCTATCGGGTTTATTCCAGTGTTTTATCAACTGTTTATAGCCTTTAACGAGCGACAAGATTTGTTGGTTGGAAGCGGAACCATTAGTCAGATCGCTTTTGGTAAAATAGCGATCAAATAAATTGTGCGCCGTGATATTGTCAAAAAAAGCGTGAATATCCTCTTGCGAGGAAATCAAAATAATGGGAAAATCGTGCGTGACGGATTGTAAAACGGATTCACGCAATTGTTGCGCTAACGGTGAGGCTTGGTAGCTGGCGTATTTGTGCTCATTATCTAAACGATAATCTAAAGCCAGCAAATCGGGTTGACTGTTCAAAATCTGACCGGCCAATTTCATTAATTCAGCCGGTTTCTGAAAATTGACACGCAATCCATGCCGCCCAGAAGTTGACATCATATCTGCCAATTTTTTATCATTCTCAAAAGCATCAATGAAAATACCTTGAAACATGGTTAGACTCCTTTTTGTAGGGGCAACCCTTTGTGGTTGCCCTTTAAATTATTGTGGTTGCCCTTTAATTAAAAGGCCAATTATTTTTCAGCAAGCGTCATTATCATTCTAAAACGCTATTATAACAAGAGGAGAATTTAATGACAGACTTTAATAAAGATTTTAATATCAAAATTAAACAGATCATGATTGAACAAACGCACGCTTTCGCTACACTAGCGACTTGCTTATTGTTAGGTTTATTGGGTGCGATTTTATTTAACAGTCACGATTGGGGAATCAATATCAGTTTGTTTGGCCTACTTTTAGCGGGTGGCCTTTTGCTTCTCAGACACCTTGATCACCATCCTATCAGCTTAGCTGAATATGCACTGGTGGCGAGTTGTTTATTTTTTACCCTGACTTTTGCTTGGCGTGATTCATTAGTCCTTAATAGCTTGAGTTTATTAGGTATTTTGTTGATCGCTCATCTTGCTTTCACGCTTAGCACTCGGCAAAAATTACCCCGTCTTGAGATTTCTGAGGCCTTTCTGGACTTATTCTTGTTAACGCGGCATGGCTTAACCAGTTATCATGGATTAGTCTATCAGGATATACACTGGAAAGATGTTCAACAACGTTGGGGGCAGTTAGGCCGTGCGATTATCAGAGGGGTGATCATTGCTATACCTTTATTAATCGGCTTTGGCTTTTTGCTAATGGAATCTGATGCCCGTTTTGAAGAGACGGTGCGTTACTTCTTGGATTGGGATTTGAATGCCAAAACGGTTTTACAGTATGTGATAACGTTGATCTTATGCAGTTGGATAGCGGCAGCGGTGCTGCGCGGCAATCTGTCTGATCAAAGCTTAGGATCGGCCTATCAAGATACGCCTCAAAATCGTTTACCTTTACCAGCATGGGGCTTAGGTTGCGTTGAAATTGGCATTATCTTGGGTGCCATTAACTTGCTTTTTTTAGCTTTCTTGGCGGTGCAATTTACTTATTACTTTGGCGGTGATGCACTGGTACAGTCTTTAGAAGGGCCAACTTATGCGAATTATGCACGACGTGGTTTTTTTCAATTGGTGATGGTGGCTTTGTGTGTGATGACGCTGTTACTCTTTATACATTGGTTGTATAAGCCCTATCATCGTTTTGAAAAAAGACTTTATCAATCACTGGCCGGGGTGATGATTGTCATGACCATGATTATTGAAGCTTCGGCGGCGCATCGTATGTATTTATACACGAAAGAATATGGGCTAACGGAATTGCGCCTTTATTCCAGTGTGTTTATGGTATGGTTAGTGGTGCTGTTTCTTTTGTTTAGTGTAACCGTGTTACGCGGATATCGGGCGCTTTTCACCTTTGGTGGCATATTGACGGCCTTGTTTTTTATCGGCTTGCTACATATTGCTAACCCTGATGCTTGGATTGCTGAAATCAATTTAATACGTTTACAGGCGGGGAAACCATTTGATGTTGATTATATGAGCAAATTAAGTGCTGATGCGATTCCCACTTTGGTAAAAAATAGGCCTGAAGTGCCTACATCGTCTCATTGTCAATTATGGGAGGAATTACAATATCATCGTGTTTTACGCGCATCAACCGATTGGCGTGATTTTAACTTTGCACGATATCAGGGGCGGGAATTGCTACAGAGAGAGTCGTTGATTTGTGAATGAGTGAGTGAGTACAACGGATGACGGGCCGATAAACGAATAAGGCATAACGAACCTTAATTATTAGACTTGTACATGACGCTAAATTCTTGATTTTTAAGAACTATCTTGTACGCCAATGACTGACGTTTATTTAGGAACAAGTCTATTTATGAGACATGGATGGTTTGAATACCATTACAAATAGAAGTCTTTATGGTTTTAATCCGTTTATCCCCGTCATCCGTTGTA
>QNEL01000620.1 GCA_003645185.1 Candidatus Parabeggiatoa sp. nov. 3 | reverse complement strand
CGGGAACTGATGGTACCGATAATACCGGTAGTGAGGGTACAGGAACTGAGGGCACTGACAATGCTGGTAATGATGGTACAGGTGGTGATGGAATCGTCACTGCATATTCAATTTCAGGCTATGCAAAAGATATTGGAAATAAAGTAAATATTTCGTTAAATACAATATCTTCTGAAATAAGTACCTCAAAAACAGATAACGATGGAAAATATGTTTTTCATTTATCTGAGGCAGAGTATCAAGATGTTCTTGATAATGGATTTGCTTATATTAAAGTTGGAAATGAAGCACTTAGAGGTTTAATTCTAGGTTTAAACAAGTTTACCAATAGTTATAGCGGTAGTGACACCGATATATCTTATTATTCAGAAGCTCTTTTCAGGATAAAAGATGCTTTAGGATTAGACCTAAATGCAACCAAAGTATTATATAAGGATTTTTTACAGTCCTATAATAACGGCATATATGAATTAAATGATTATTCATATAGCTTTGTATTCAGAGATATTATCGAAGAATTAGCAGAAAATATTAGAGAGAATCTTTCTAATAACACACCGTTAATAAGCCATGATGAAATCATAGGTAAAATAAAGCTTCTTAACCATTTAGAAGTAAGTGATTTTCATAAAGCGACAAAGTATTCATTTCCATTGTTGAGTACCGAAAATGATACGATTGTCTTAACAATAACTAGCTTTAAAAACCATATTGCGACAGATGATTTTACTGCCAATATGGAAGTCATCGTTAAAAATGATAGTCCTTTTTATGACAATGCGTTTTTAACTAAAATCAATTTTAGTGATGCTAGTGTAGTCTTGAAGGATGTGAATGTAAAAACCTTCGTTGTTGATATAAACAAGCAAGTTTTATTCAATGATGAGTATAAAGACACCTTTAAAGATGGTGATAATTCTCAAGTTGTAGAAAATAATAAAATTCAATTGATTTTCAACAACGATACTCGTCTAAGAAAAGCTGCTGTTGAGGATGGTTCAACAGATATTTATTATGAAGGTGGAAGAGCATACGTTAAATTAGTTTTTGATACAACTAAATTAGAAGAAAATGAGAGTTATAATTCATATATTAACGTAGAAGTATATGATGATGGTGGGTTCAAGCCTGATATTAATACAGAACTTCGAGTATTAAATAAGGGAGTGGATAAATATTTTTACGATTTTACAAAACTATTAAATGAGGATGAATTTGATAGTGATAGTAAAGATAAGCATGTACCTGTAAAAATAGCATTGTATGATGAAAAAGAATGGGCAGTGGACCCTGCAATAAAATTGGCTAAAGCTTATGGCTTTATTGATTGGAATAACGACTATCAAAATTCAACGATAGCTAAGTTAACGTTGAAAGATACTTTACGAGGTAGTCGTAATACAACTTCTTATGGTGACAACGTATTTGATAATTCAAAAGGTCATGAAACTGAACATGTAGATACTACTCCTACACATAGAATTATTGACTTTGATAAAATCGTTGAAAAAGATATTTTAATCGGGACCACCAATGGGTCTTGGAAAAAGACAGAGTACGCAGTTAAGGTTAAAGATGTACTTCAAAACAATGACGACCGAAAAGCGTTATTATTAATCCATGGTTGGCAAGGTGGAGATGGTTTAACGTATCCATCCAAGCTATTAAGATATGAGAATAGTGAATTTGACTATTGGCATAATTTTATTAGTTATTATTTAGCCACGCCTAAAGTATATAACAGATACAAATTATATACTTATCACTATCCATCCTATAAGCATGTGACTTATAATGCAAGAATGTTAAAAGTACTATTAGAACAAAAAACCGATACAAGTTCAGTATTGGGGAAAGGTTTTAAGAGTGATGGTATTGTCATAATTGGTCATAGTATGGGTGGGCTTGTTGCTAGGAGTTTTATTGAAGAGCATAAAGCTTTAGGCAATGATGCAGAAAAGTTAACCAAGCTTATTACTTTAGATACACCTCATCATGGTTCACCATCAAGTATTTCAAATTATTGGCGAACTCAAATGGGAGATATTTTTAGTAAAGATTTTGATACACCGGGTGCTGTCGATTTGCTATGGGATAATTATGATAATAAATATTCCAAAGATGATGGACATTTCAAAGCCACAGTTACGGACATTTCTAATGGTGACAGCAGAATAAGAAGAATGCATGAATTAGATGGCTATGGTGGCAGTTTTGATAAGCACTATGGTGATGAGTTAATTGATGAGTTAATGAATCCATATTTGAAGAAATTAAATAAACAGAATAATTACTTTTCTAAGGATAAGTACATTATTTATACTGCTGTTACCCTTTATGGGCTTGCTCATAAATTAAAAAATCCTGTTGATAATGATAATATTATGCTTTTAAATACGAAGTTATTAAATGATATAGGATATGCGGCTGGTGGTGCTGAGCCAGTTTGTAGTTCTCTTTTTACTGTTTGTAGTTCTCTTTTTGGTTTAAAAAAAGAAGCTAATCACACTGATAAAGAAGATAAGATTCTATCCAAGAAGAAGTTTATCATAATTGAAAACAATGGAGATACACATAACCGAGAGATACCTTACAGAATTTTCTGGGATTATGACCATGAGACTATTATGAATGGTCAAATATCAAAAGGTGATTTTGATAAATATATTGATTCCCCACTCACTTTAAGCAATCAGGAAATAGGCAAGAACACAAACTTTAGTGATGTTATGGATGGTTTTGATTACGGCACTGCAAGAAATGCATATATTGATTTTGCAAATGATTACTTGCTTTCGGGAAAAAATGATAGGGAAGTTGATGAGAACACTAACTTTGTTTTAGCTTCTAGTGCAAATCCACTAAAACAAGAACCTGTATTCTTGGTTTTACAAAGAGACCTACTAGATGCAGATGAGTCGCCTACATCGTCTTCACCACTTAGTTGGACTGGCAACGCCTCGATCATCAGTTATCACGGCAAAAATGCCAATGAAGACAATTACGAATATCCCTATGGCATTACCCATGACATAGTAGCTCTTCATCCAAAGCCAAATGAGCGTCCTGTTGGTTTTTTCCAATGGCAGGTAAGCAAAGATAGTTGTGATCGTCTGAAGATTGATACGGATATTTTGCCTTTCGGTGAGAAAAATGTGGACATCACCTTCGGAGATTGGTCGAATCGTGATTCGGATTTGACATTTAAGAATGTCACCTTGCCGTTCATTATTGGAGAAGATAACACCGGTTATACCTTTTCTGATGATGACGAATGGTATGTGATTGGGGTTGCCTTCAGAGATTCAGTGAGTGAATCAGCCAAATTGAGTGCAATTTGTACTTCTGAGTCACCAACTTCAAGCTCATATACTACTACAAACACAGCAATCATTTTGGATGGTGGCCACAAATGGAATGGCAATGGCTCAATAATCAGTGGTATGTTTACCCCTCTTGCCAATGATGAAAGATTTGGTGTGTTCAAGGATGTTACTCAAGTACATCCGTCTTCTGAAAAACCGGTTGTGTTTTTCCAATGGATGTCCAGTGACATTTGTCCCACATTGACTATAGATGTGATGACTACTGATGAGCCTCCTAAACCACTGGACAAATCAGCTTCGGCAAGGAAGGTACAATTAGGAATCAAGAAATGGAATGACGAGAGTTATCAACTTACCTCAGTGACATTGCCAGACCCCCCCTTGAGAAAAAAAAGTATTTGGAATGTGATTCAGGTAGCTTTTGATAATCCTGTTAATCAGTCTGTCTTAGTGGAGGCTAGTTGCCCTGGATATTAAAACCTTAGTACAACGGATTAGCGGATTCAACGGATTGTTTCTGGGGGTTATACAGAACGTACTTGAAAAAGGTGAAAATATTTGAATAAATATTCATAAATATCATCATAATCAAGCCCATAAAAAATCCGTTTATTTCGTCAATCCGTTGTACTATTACTATAATTGGTAATCTTGTGCAAAGGGGCGGATGTGGAATTATCTGCCCCAAATTCAATGCGTTGGCATTAAAACCATGCCCTAATTGATTTTGCCACGGAAAAACACGGAAAAACACGGAAAAATTCATTCCGTGCTGTGTTTTTCCGTGGCAAAATAAGAACGTAAAAACATAAATTAATCTTATTACAATGATTTTTAGAATCGAAAATTTGGGCATTTTAACCAAAGCAGAAATTGATTTGCGTCACGACTTAAT
>QNEL01000619.1 GCA_003645185.1 Candidatus Parabeggiatoa sp. nov. 3 | reverse complement strand
TCAGGGATTAACTTCTTTCCTCAATACTACCCATGCACCAATCCGTTCAATCCGATGATCCGTTGTACTAAAGGGTGGTTTGATAGAACGCAGATTATACTGATTGTCATGATTTGCACTGATTTTTAATGATAAACAACCGTTATGAAAAATAATAAATTGCCGATCCTTTAGTACTTTGGCTCCGGGGATTGATCGGATTGGCTCCCGGGCCTGTTTTTATTCATTAGATTTCTCCCATAATTCATGGCACTTTGGATCAGGGATTAACTTCTTTCCTCAATACTACCCATGCACCAATCCGATCAATCCCCTGATCCGTTGTACTATACTAACACCCACAATACGATTGAACACCATTTAAACGCAAAAGACGCAAAAGGCGCAAAAGGCGCTAAAGAGGCTTTTGTGTCAAGAGCAAATCGAACCCTCTCTTGCGTCTCTTTTTCACGCAAATTATTTATTTTGTGGTTTTGGTGTTTAATGCGAACTGTTCCCCAGTGCCTTGATCATTTCCAAACTTAAGCCCGTCACACTGGCGATTTGTTCCTCTGTCAAGACACCAATGGCCTTCAGGTTGCGGGCCATTTTTTCTTTTTCTTCTCTCACTCTTCTCTCAGCCTGTTGAAACGCTTGTCTCGAAACCTCTTCTCGATTGTATTCCTCCTTCATACGAGCGCGTTCTTCGGGCGTGATTTTATCTTTCTCAATCACGCAAAAAAGTTCTTGAATTGAGGGATTGGTATATTTATCCTCATCCACTTTTTCGTCCAGGCTATCATTAATCGCCAGCATCCATTCGCGACAGTTTGAAGGGATAGCCGTATGATCCGAGTCATTGGTAAACACAAAAATGAGTTTATGTTTACGCTGATAAATCTTATCAAGCAATTTACCCGTCACAAAATCTTTCGGTTCAAAATCATGCACTATAATCCCACTATCTGGACTGGGCGTTTTTTTACCGGTAAAAAAGACTATCGTGATGACAGTCACTGGAAAACAATAGTTATTAGAACTGATAATGGTTTGTACCATCGCACTACATTGATAGTAAACAAAACGCTCGTAAGTATCGTCATAATGGGCATGTTGCACTTCGACTATGATCCGATTCTTTTTATCCTCGGCAAATAAATCAAATTTGATAGCGACATTGCCTACCGGTGGCACAAAGGCTTTGTCATTTTCCACCTCATCAATTTTCAATTGAATGCCAAGAAAATCCTTGACTAACGCGGTGAAAAGGCTTGGATGACTAAAAGCCTTTTTAAAAATAACATCATAACGTAAAGGGGCAACTTGTTTCATTGTTAATCTCTTTGTTTTTGAGTTATATTAATAAAATCAAATAGTTACGATAACGACCGTGACTTCTAAATCAAAAAAACGGTAGTGATCAGATTGATGTTGAACAGATCAATTATTAATCAGCGTAAATCATGACAATCATGACAATCAGCGTTCTATCACTTTTGTTACTTTTTTAAGCTAAAAAATAGGGTAAATACAGCTATAAATCATTCATCATACAACACAAAAATGCGATTGCAAAATCACTTGATAATGAAATAAATAACATAAGTTCAACATTGTCTGACAGTTGTTATCAAGTTATCTTTTTTTGATTGACTTTCAATTCGACAAGAGCCTATAAAAATCCGTTTATTATAGGTTCGCTGAACTTCGTTTAGCGTAGCTTCCCTTCGTTGTTGTACTATCACTCTAAAAAATCCGTTTATACCGTCAATCCGTTGTACTATCAGTTTAATTGAAATGTTTCATTTTACCACCCTCCCCCCTTTAAGCCTTTATATCCATATTCCTTGGTGTGTTCGCAAATGCCCTTATTGCGATTTTAATTTCCATGAAATTCGAGTGGATTTGAATGAAAATGAGTATATTGCGGCGATGCTTGCCGATTTGGAGCAAGATTTACCGCGTGTCTATGGGCGTAGTGTTCGCAGTATTTTTATTGGAGGCGGTACGCCGAGTGTGTTGTCGCCAGAGGCGATTGATAATTTGTTATCAGCTGTGCGAGCGCGACTGCCCGTCGCGGTGGGGGCCGAAATCACTTTAGAAGCGAATCCGGGTACGGTAGACAGCGGCCGTTTTTTAGGAATGCGTTCGGCCGGTATTAATCGTTTATCGTTGGGCATACAAAGTTTTAATGACACCGCGTTACAACGCTTGGGCCGTATTCATGGGCGTTTTGAGGCGATTTCGGCTCTTGAAATGGCAAAACAGGCCGGTTTTGACAATTTGAATTTAGATTTAATGTTTGGTTTACCGGAGCAAACTGTTGAGATGGCTTTGGCCGATTTACATACCGCAATGCGTTTTGCGCCGTCTCATTTGTCTTGGTATGAATTGACAATTGAACCTAATACAGTGTTTTATCATCAGTCGGAGCCGTTGCCCGATGATGAGTTATTGTGGGCTATGCAAACTGCGGGGCAAGCTGATTTAGCGGATCAAGGTTATTTTCAATACGAAGTGTCGGCTTATGCACAATCAGATCGATATTGTCAGCATAATTTGAATTATTGGCAATTTGGGGATTATTTAGGGATTGGTGCTGGCGCACATAAATTTATATAGCTTTCAATGACTTGTCGAATAGGTTGCAGGTTCAAAAGAACGGTAGCATTTTTTTGGTGATAGGGTGCGTAAAACGCACCCTTGCTAAACACCTGTTAGATATTAAGAACCGTTAGAAGAAAAACGAAACCAAAGAACCAGGAGGGTAACTACCCAGATATCCCAAGTAATTAAAGAAAAAGGTTTTTCTCTTTCCTTTGACTCAAATAAGGGAAGCCCTAATTTTTTTAGCCTAACGGCATCTATATAATAAGCAAAGCCGGTTCCCAGTAACAACAGAATGGTTAGCAGATCGATTACGTTATCTTTAGATTCCGGAAAGAAGGTTTGCAGTAACCAATCGACTTCATCAAGATTAATAGCACCCAGAAAACACATGCCAATTCCAGCTATGCGTATGCTCCAAGGAATGCCATGCTGCTCCTTTTTCAGTTGAGGATGAGTACTGAGCCGGACAAAAATATAGCCTATCCATAAAAACGCTAATCCCTCAGGCATATAAACTCCTCAGAGAAAAATCAAGCTTCACTTTTCTCTTAGGTGAAATAATTCGCGCTTCTGCTATTTGGCATGAAGTTGGATCAATTATTCCGCGATCCATGAGAAATGTAAGCACAAATAAAATAGTCGCCGTTATTTTGGCAGCACGGAGAGAGGTAATAAACCAAGCAGCCACTAATCCGCTTCCAGCCACAAGCCCAGTACATGTTATACCAAGTGCCACTAAACCAAGGGAAATTAAGAGGAGAGATTTAATGATGACAATCGAGGTTAAAATAGTTCCAACTATCCAAAGAAACAGGGTCAGCAATAGGAAAGCACAAAATAAGGCTAATACCGCACAAATAAGGAGTCCTACTAAAGCTAAAGTAAGTAAAGCCCCTTTCATAAATGTAATAATACCATCAGATATGAAACCTCCATTCGCACCACCACTAATCCGATAAGCCCCGGCTCCCGTTTCTGGATCAGTTATAATGTAACCAACACCCGTCCAACCACCAACAGTAATGTTATTTTGGGAAACGGTTGCTTTTTTACCAACCGCTTTTGAATCCCGAATCTCATTTTTCACCTCGGTACTAATGTTTAACACGGGCAACACCGCATTGACATTTTCGAAAGTCACTTGATAAATCCGTTGTCCTTCAGCAGAAGCTATTGCCAGTGCTTTGACTGCTGAAACGGCTTCACCGGGATTTTCTTCATTGCTAAACAGCATTTCAGGTATCCGATGTTCCCAAGCTGAAGTCATCATGCCTACTTGCTGGCCTATCGTATTAGCAATTTGAACATCATTATTTTTGGACCATAATGATTGTGCAACGGCATTCATATCGACCATAATCCCGATCCAAAACAACTTGGCGCAGGACACTCAAATTCTAAACTCAATGTACTCGTTTTTTTTAACGCACTGATTTATAAAGTTTTTTAAAATAACTGTCGTGGTCAGATTGATATTGAACAAATCAATATTAATCAGCGTTTCACTTAAGAACTGATGTTACGCACTCAGCTTCTTGGATTGAAGAACGCAAACGACAATTGATGCCGGTCAAGTTTGGTTCACTTCAATCAGTCAATAGCCCACTCATTTTGTAAGAGTATCGGCATCAATA
>QNEL01000618.1 GCA_003645185.1 Candidatus Parabeggiatoa sp. nov. 3 | reverse complement strand
TTGGCTTAGCCTTTTTATGGCCTACTTTTTGGGCATCCCATCACCATCTTTAAAACTCGCTTTTGAAGTGTAACTCTCGTTTGCAACTATTAATTTAATGGAATGTTGCCCAAGTTTGTAGCGTAATTTGTCAACAAATTGGCCTAGAGATAAATTCACGAAGTTTTGATTGTTTTTTTTGCCTAAATTAATATGATTAAGTGATTTAGCAACATCACCAACAACAACTTTAGAAATATTATGAGTTAAACAGGTTTTAACAACCTGTGCGGTGGCTTTATGTAGGTAATCATTGACTCTTGCGTTACGCCAATCCGTCAAGCTTTGCAACCTGTTTGACCACTTTTTACCCCTGGTTTTTTCCAACGAAGATTGGATTGATGCCTTGCGCTTGTTGTAATAAGCGTTAACCGACTTGATTCGCCTACCATCAACAATAAAAGGTTTGATTACGCCATTAGTCACGCAAGTCGCTAAGTTATTCAAGCCTAAATCAATTGACATGACGTTGTCATTTGATGCCACTTGCCGATAAGTTGTTTGATCTTCATAAACAAAAACAGCCTGAAATGAATGAGGTTTGGGAATAATCTCCACCTGTTTGATCGTTTTACCTATCAATCGCTTAGGCAGGGGAATTTTCAATTCTTTCCCTTTGCGGGTATCCAAAACCACCTCCAAATTCTGGATTTGAAAGGCTTGATAATTATAGATCAGATTATCGTATTGATTTTTCTTAAAACGAGGCGGTTTTGGTTGTCCTTTATATTTATTAGGATTTTTTTTGAAATCCTCATTCGCCAGAAAAAACGACTTGAAATTTTTATCCAACCTTCTTAAGCTTTGCTGAGATACCGCACTTTTTAGGAGACGATAATTTATTTCGCCTTCTAAATTATGAACCTGCCTCATCGCCTTATCCATTTGTGGATAAGTAAAATAAGAACCCGTGGCATCATAAGCTTCTCGTAAAGTCCATAAAGTTTGGTTGTAGAGGTTTTTAGCAACAGCTGTCAGATCTCTAAGCTGCTTGAACTGGGACTTATCCAAACCTCTAATCTTGGTTTTCAGTGCTTTCATGCACGCACCTCTATTGCACGTTTGATACGCCTTTTGGAATAATGTTTCATTGAAAAACAATGGATTAATGTAATGATTTCATTTATTATTTCTTCATTATCTAATTTATCGTTATTATGACCATTAGTTACAACGATTTCAGTTCCAAAATTCTGGAACAAATGTTTGAACAAACTAAAACCAACCCGACTTAAACGATCTTTATAACTTATAAAAACCGTTTTGACTTGTCCTTGAAGTACTAGGTCAAGTAGGCTAAAGAACTGTTTTCTCTTCTCAAAATTAATGCCACTGGCAATCTCTTTGAACACTTGATCAATTTTAATACCTTGAGCTAGACAAAAATTTTCTATGCTGTCAATTTGACGTGCTAAATCTGTTTTTTGTTTAGCCGTTGAAACACGAGCATAAATGATTTGAAGATTTTGACGTTCTTTGCCAAGATACTTATAAACATCTTCAGGATTGTAATCATAGTGTCCATTAGGTTTAACCACAACACGAAATTGTCCTTGTTTAACAAGGCTTGATAGGTGTCTTCGACTAATATTAGTTAATTTTAAAACCTCTGCTGCTTTCATGGGGGGCGCATAATATAGAAATATTTCTACATTGTCAACACTTCACTATATTTTTATAGACTATAGCGAGTGAGATCCCACCATACCGTGCTACTCCGTAGGATGTATTCCCAAGCATACGGATCATCAAGCATATTTTGCGCGATTTTTGCTCTGGATTCGGCTTCGACAACCTTAAAATCGTTTTCATACACGCCTTCATCACAGACGGAGGTGATTAGAAATAATGCCATGATTATTCTCCTTGAATGGGATAGGCGATAATTCGCATACGATAGGGGAATGGTGGGCAACAAAAACTCGTTGCCCACCCGAAAAAACCATTGTTATTCTTTGTTCATAGAACCTATGAAGCTGTCGGCCTCTTTAATGGAGGCTTCCATTTCTTTGATGAGTGAGTCTACATTGGTTTCAACTTTGACGAGTTCGCCTTGTAGGGAGGCTATGGCTTGGGCATTCAGATTATGCTTCAAAAACATGACTTGATCCCGGAAGATGGTGAGTACTGGTTCGATTTTTTGCTCGGCCCGTTTCATTGCGGCGATGAGCTTGGTGTATTGCTGCTGCGTTTCTTTCAGCTTTCTTTCGCTGATCCTTCGCATTTTTTGGTCGGAATAGCTATTCAGTTCGGTTTCCCATTCGGCAAATAAGGCCTGGGAAACATCTTCGACTGATTCAATGCTATCCCGAACGTCTTCTGCATTGGATTCGCTTTTGTCTAACTCGGCGCTGAGTTGATCGTACTTCTGTTGCAATTCACCGCCGTCAAAATTGACGACTGAGCTGAATCGTTCTAAGGCCGATTTGAATTGCTCTTTGGCCTCTTCTTGATTGTCGCGAGCGGCTTCCACTCGTTGAACCAATAAGTCGCGTTTGTGAACGCCAAACTGTTCCATGGCATTGTAATAGGCTGTCTGGCAGCCTACGATGAGCAAGGTGGCAACGGTTAGTAGGCCGATTGAATAGGGGGATCGTGGTGTATTTTTATTCATATTGCGTTTTCCAATACGTTTATCTTAACAACAGTTAACAAGAACACACTTAAGTGTGGGGGGATCGAACAAAGCTTTAATTGTTAGTGAATAGTATACAGCAGGGCGTATTCCCAAAAAAAGGGATCAATCGCAGCAAAATAAATTTTGCACTCCAATCACGCACAAGCAAAATAAATTTTGCACTCCAATCGCGCACAAGCAAAATAAATTTTGCACTCCAATCGCGCAGAAGGCAAAATAAATTTTGCACTCCAATCGCGCACAAGCAAAATAAATTTTGCACTCCAATCGCGCACAAGCAAAATAAATTTTGCACTCCAATCGCGCACAAGCAAAATAAATTTTGCACTCCAATCACGCAAAAAGCAAAATAAATTTTGCACTCCAATCGCGCTATCGCAAAATAAATTTTGCACTCCAATCGCGCTATCGCAAAATAAATTTTGCTTTGGACAAAATCAGACTAATCTATTTTTATGTTTGATTTAGATTGAGTTAGGGAGATTGTGGGATGAGAGGCGGAGAGTTGAATTGGTAGGGAATGGATGGTGAATTAAGGGATTGGTGTGATTCAAGTTAACGTTCATCAGTTCACTAATAGACACAATCCATTTTCAAGGGAACTTCCCAAATTTATCAACGATATTTTGGGAAGCCCCTACGAGGGTTAGTTATTGCACTTTCAAACGGATCGGTTCTGGGCCGTTGAAGATAATGTGTCCGTTTTTTAAACGATAACCCATATAAAAAATATAGGAGGTGGCTGGTAGTTGATTTAAGTTGCCTTGAAACAAGGTGCGTGTCAATGTTTCTGGTAAAGTGACTGTTTTTTCAGCCGCTGCTAATAACGCAATCTCACCCGGCCATTCTTCCCAAGCGGTGCCTTCACGCATATAGTAAATTACGGTTTTGTCATTTATCGGTATAGCAACAACCATTAAAATATCAGCCGTTTCATCAATATGGGCATTGTCAACCTGAACTGTCACATAAATATCTATATTATCTGTAAGGTTAATGGTCAAATCATTGCCAGATAAACCTGTTTCTGTGGTTATCGTGCCTGAAAAGGAGGCCGTTGTTTCAATCGGATTACCTTCAGCATCAATCCCCATGCCTATCGCGCCAATTAAATCAAGCGGATTTGTAGGTTCGGGGGTATCTGTTGAATCTGGCGGTACTGTTGAATCTGGTTCATATGGCGTAGCATTAAAGACTAAAATGTCTGTCTGTTCAGCATCCTCTGTCTTGTTGAGTAGGTTGATCTTGATGTAGTAGGTGCTATTAGCTCTGAAAGTCATACTGAGTTGTGATTGTATGGTTTCTTCATCACGATCATCATTACAGGTTAACTCTGCCAGTGGATGTTTAGCACCTTTCCAGATTGATAGCACGGTATCATAGTTAGAACCCAGCGTATCCAGTACCATGGTGCTTTCGGTACGCGGTGTATATTGAAACCACACTGTGGTATTGCCATCCTTCCCGCATTTTGAAGGGGGTTCTTTTAGTTCAGTGCTGGCTTTTGTGGTTTCTTGAGTATACGAAAAAGTTTCTCCACCGATATC
>QNEL01000617.1 GCA_003645185.1 Candidatus Parabeggiatoa sp. nov. 3 | reverse complement strand
TGTCTCGTCTTTGTGATCGGGTTGATATGATATTTAAAAAAACGGGAATTATAATCGACGAACCTGTCTGGCAGTGACTTTGATCTTTGGCGCAATTATAGCGTTTTCCTATTGAATGAAGTACAAAATTATATTTTATTTAATTATCAATGAGTTAAATGATATAAGTGTCGTTAATTCAAACGGAAAACGCTATAATTTAGTGTGGGCTTTCTATATTACATTTTAGCATTATGACAGCACTGATGGTCTGTAATGGTTTTTTTCGGGTTGGAAATGCTATGTTACCCTTAAAGACGTTCCAATAAAGAAGAAGATAAAAAACGGATACCTTTAAACGAGAAATGAAGCCAGCGCACTGCCATTAAAAAACGTGATCATTGAGTCGCAAATGGTGGGTGCAGCGAAGCTTTATAGAATCAGATACAAAGCCTCGCCTCGGGCACATTTCTTTCTAAAAAAAGGGTTATTATTAATCTCGCGAAGGCACTTGGAGTACAAAATTTTATTTTGCGGCCCTCTTGGAATGTCTGTTATTTTGCGGCCCTCTTTTCGTTCCAAATTTATTTTACGGTTCGATTTTCTTGATATAAACTGTACGTCATGAGATATGGAAACGCTATAACCCGCAAAATAACAGGAACAAAAATTAACTCGCACCTTAACAGCAAAAGCCATGAAAGGCGATAAAGCAAAGTGCATTGACGTAGCTGCCAATGATTCTTTATCTAAGCCTGTTGATACTGAAAAGTTGATTTCATTAATGCGGGTGTGGTTATATCCGATAAAAGCCAAAACAGATCAACCCTGTCGTTCAAAAAAAAGCGCATATTCTATCACAATATCCCCACTTAATAGCAAGTTTATAACTTATTCATTTTAAGGTGCCAATGACTATTTATCTAAGCCTGTTGATATTGAGAAGCTGATTTCATTAGTGCGTGTGTGGTTATATCGGTGATTTTTTAATGGTGGGCAACAAAAACCCGTTACCGGCCCCCTACATTGATGGCGTGGTGGGCAACAAAAAACCGTTACCCATCCTACATTGATGGCTACATTGATGGTTGATGCGTGTGTGGTTATATCGGTGATTGGCAAAAAGCCCAACGGATTTCGCTTTCGCGATTGATATTGAAATAAACGCGCTTTGACGCTATTATCTCTCAAGAGAAATCTTGCATCCTTGCGTCTCTTGCGTCTTTTGCGTCTCTTGCGTTTTTAAATAAACAAAATATGATGAGGAAAAATTAAATTAATCTTTATGAAAAAACTATTGATTATAACCTATTCTATTATCACGTTTGGTGTGTTGTGTTTGGGCTGGCTCAGTATTTTGATGAACCAAAATGAAGAAGCACTGGCTGAAAAACAAGAACAACGTTATCAGTCTTATTTGCTTGCGGATCAATTGCGGCAAAGTTCTGATGATCTCACTCGGATGGCCAGAACTTATGTGATTAGCGGGAACGCTCAATACGAAAAGCACTATTGGGATATCCTTGCGATACGCAATGGCGAAAAACAGCGCCCTCAAGACTATGACCGGATTTACTGGGACTTGGTTCTGAAAGAGACGGATAAACCGCGTCTTGATGGTGAAGCGATACCCCTACAAGAACTGATGAAAAAGGTAGGTTTTACCGAACCAGAATTTGCCAAGTTGCATGAAGCACAGGCTAATTCGGATGGCCTGGTTTTGACGGAAACGATTGCCATGAATGCGGTTAAAGGCTTATATGATGACGGCACTGGCCACTACGTTAAAAAAGCTGAACCCGATTTTGAAATGGCAAGGCGAATTATGCATGATGCCCAGTATCATGAACATAAAGCGGCCATTATGAAACCCATTGATGCGTTTTTTCAATTGCTGGATGAACGCACCAAAGCGGAAGTCGCCTATCATGTCAATCAAGCGCATTGGTTGCTTTTTGTGACACAACTCATTGTATTTTGTTTAGCATTTCTCTCAATCGGCATAGGTGTTTTTGTCACCAGAAGTATTTTAAAACAAGTCGGTGGCGAACCGGCTAAAATTGCTCAAATGGCTGAACAGGTGGCCAATGGCAAACTGGACATACCATTTGATTTATCTGGCAAAACGACGGGTATTTATGCGGCTGTTCAAGTGATGGTGAATCAGCTCAAAATCCTGATTGAGGATTTGGTTCACGTTTCTCAAGGATTAGCCCAAGGGCATCTCAATGTGACTCCCCAATCTGAATACCCAGGAGACTTAGCCCAAATTAAAAATGCCTTGAAAACGGCTTTATCTCAACAACGTTCAGTTATTGAAGACATTGTCCAGGTTTCTCAAGGATTAGCAGCAGGCGAACTCAGCGTCAAACCCCAGTCTGAATACCCAGGCGATTTTATTCAAATCAAACTGGCCCTTGAAACGGCTTTATCTAACCAACAATTGGTGATTCAAGATATTGTCCGGGTTTCTCAAGGATTAGCTACCGGTGATCTGAACGTCAAACCTGCTCAAAAATATCGAGGGGATTTCCTTCAAATCAAAAATGCCCAAGAAACGGCTTTGTCTAACCAGCGCTTCGTGATTGAAGATATTGTGCAAGTCTCTCAGGGATTAGCCGCTGGGGATTTACAGCTCAGTTCTAAAGCAGAATATCAGGGGGATTTCATCCAAATTAAACAGGCCCTTGAAACGGCTTTGTCTAACCTACGGCGGGTGATAGAAGATATTGTCCAAGTTTCTCAGGGATTAGCGGAAGGCGATCAGCAGGTAACCCCTCAAGCAAACTATCAGGGGCACTTTGTCCAGATTAAAGAGGCCCTAATCATGGCTGCAATGAAACTGGCCGAGGAGACAGCCCAAAATAGTGAACAAAATTGGCTGAAAACGGGACAAACACAATTAAATGATCAGTTAAGAGGCGAGCAGGATGTGATGCGGCTGGCTAAAAAAACAATTGATTTTTTAACGACTTATGTTGGCGCTGAAGTGGGATTATTTTATCTGGTTTATCAATATGAAACAAAATCTGCCTATTTGCAAGAAATCGCCAGTTATGCCTACACGCGACACGATAATCCCCCTAATCAATTTCGGTTTGGTGAAGGATTGGTTGGACAAGCGGCTTTGGAAAAAAAAATGATCTGTTGTACGCACAGGCCTGATGAATCTGTTCATATTACTCGATCTGGTTTATCACAAGCCATCCCGCGTGAAGTTGTTATTTTTCCTGTTTTGTATGACAATCTTGTCAAAGGGGTTATTGAAATAGGATGTGCTGAGGCTTTGACAGATATTCAAAATCTCTTTATTGAACAAGCGATGCAGAATATTGGTATTACCGTCAATATGGCCGAATCACATACTCGGATGCAAGCCCTGTTGGAACAAAGCCAAAGACAGACTGAAGAATTGCAAACGCAATCAGAAGAATTGCACGCGCAACAAGAAGAAATGCAACAAATTAATGAAGAGTTGCAAACTCAACAGGCAGAATTACAACATAAACAGGAAGCCCTTCAGCAGCAAAATGAAGAACTGCAAAGTCAATCCGAAGAATTGCAAAGCCAATCTGAGGAATTACAAACCCAACAGGAAGAATTGAAACAAACCAATGAAGAATTAGAAGAGCGTACTAAAGAATTAGAACGACAAAAAGAGGATATCCAACATAAGAATTTAGCCCTTGAAAAAACACAAGTGGAGATAGAAAAGGCGAAAGCGGCAATTGAAATCAAAGCCAAGGAATTAGCATTAGCCAGCCAATACAAATCAGAATTTTTGGCCAATATGTCGCATGAACTCCGCACCCCGTTAAACAGTTTATTGATTCTCGCGCAATTGTTGGCCAACAATAAGCCAGGCAATTTGACTGAGAAACAGGTTTCCTACGCTCAAACCATTCAAAGTGCCGGTTCTGATTTGCTGACACTGATCAATGACATCTTGGATTTATCCAAGGTTGAAGCCGGTAAAATGGAAGTCAATGTTGAACCGTTATCGCTCTGCGATTTGTTAGAAACACTTGAACAAAAATTCCGTCCATTAGCGCAAGAGAAAGGCCTGGCTTTTCAGCTCAAAATCGCTGAAGGGTTACCTGCTTTTTTACAAACTGACGGGCAACGCTTGAAACAAATCATGAACAATCTGCTCTCTAATGCTTTTAAATTCACTAGCCTTGGTAAAATTGTTTTGAGTATACAAAGGGTTATCAGTGAACAGTTATCAGTTATCAGTTATCAGTTATCAAATAAAGCGCCTTTTGAT
>QNEL01000616.1 GCA_003645185.1 Candidatus Parabeggiatoa sp. nov. 3 | reverse complement strand
CGCGAATCAACATTGCCAATCGGGGGATCAAAGGATTTTTCCATTTCCACTTGATCAATATTGAGTTCAATTCCAATAAAATCTTTGACAAACGCTTTGAAAATATCCGGCTGAGAAAACGCTTTTTTGAAAATCACGCCGTAGCGTAAGGATGCGACTTGTTTCATAATAATTATTTATAGATGAACATGGGTTTTGGGTTTGGGCCCAATTGAGGGCCCTTTTTGAAAAGCATTATACTTAGCGGGGGTAACAAACTTTTTAATGAGAATGGTGGGCAACAAACTAAACTTACCCACCCTTTAGCCTAAAGAGGCCTCATAACAAATATATCGGACTGAAGCGTCTCTTGCGTCTCTTGCGCCTTTTGCGTTATTTTCTTTTCAAAACTTCGTCACGAGCGTCAATTGTACGAAACAAACTGACACCTATTCAGTCAACGTCAGTTCAATCATCTCTTCTTGCGAATAAACAATCAAACCATCATTCAGTCTATAACCAAAGTTGACTTGCACCTCTCCTTGAATATCAAGTGGTTCGTTCCAAATGGGTACGGAAACAACTGAAGCCAAGGCGCTCCGAGATTGGAAGGGCACTAATGATGAGATTGCACCATCCCAGGGCTTGGGCGTACCTGATTTGTCTAGCATGTAGAAGCTTGGCGATGTCGCGCCCGGTGCGGTGTGGGTAGCTACGACCAAAATATCGGCCCGTTTTCCAATGTGTCTCACATCGGTTAGCACATTACCCTGAATATCCACTTTGGAGTGCAAAAATTATTTTGCGTTATTTTTTAGTTCCAAATTTATGTTTATGTTATTTTTTAGTTCCAAATTTATTTTGCGTTATACTTAGCATCACTTCAAAAAACACGCAAAATAACAGGCATTTCAAAAAACACGCAAAATAACAGGCATTCCAAAAAAACACGCAAAATAACAAGGTTTGAAAATCTTAAAAGCGCAATTTATGGCGATGCTAAGTATAGCATTTTTCGTTTGGGTTAAATACATTTTTTGATAGGGGTCATTATCAACCGAAGCAAATTTGGAACGAAAAGCAAGCGGCCGCAAAATAAATTTTGCACTCCAAAGTCGCAAAATAAATTTGGAACGAAAAGCAAGCGGCCGCAAAATAAATTTTGCACTCCAAAGTCGCAAAATAAATTTGGAACGAAAAGCAAGTCCACCGTTATAATTATTTGCGCTTTTGCTCACTCGAAAATTTTTGGTATTTAGTCACCACCACCTGACTTGAGCTTTTAGACAACTGCTTTAGCTGTTGGCTTTAAACTTGAGCTTTTAGACAACTGCTTTAGCTGTTGGCTGTGTCTGAATATACCAAAAACAGAATTAGAGCAACTAAACATCCTATAATATGGCTGTGAGGCATTATCGTGAAGGGTTGGGAATAAGCGAAAATGGATTGATTTATCTCAATTTCTAAGACAATTTTTATGGGTATAAAAAACAGTGTCACAATACACACTAAACGCCAAGGGGGCGATTCACGTAATCCTAAAAGTGCGAGATAATAAATGGAACCTGAGGCTAAACCGGATAATCCACCATAATAGATCATGTTTGGCTTCATGACGATCAAGGAGACTGTTATAAAAAAGGCCATTAAGAGACATAATGGTACAAAATGTTGATAGCCTCTATTTTCAATAATCCATCCGGCTATGCCGAAAGCTATCAGGTTATTAATTAAGTGAAGTGGGGTAAAATGAACTAAGTGCGAAGTGATAAGCCGCCAGATTTCTCCTTGAAATATAGCGGCCCGATCATAAATCAATGCTGATGAGATTTGGGGTGATGCATACGATATGATGCTCAATCCAAGAATAAGGGTTGTCCAGATTGGAATAGGTGATTTTATACTTTTCGGTAGGATATCCATAACCAGATTCCACCCAATAAGATGATAAAAATCAAAAAAGAGATATCCAAACTCCCGCCCCCGGTATAACCGGGTTTATGGATGATTTGATAATCTTGTGGTGCTTCTTTCACTTTCTCTTTGAATTGCTTAAGCTGTTCCTCAAGATTGATCACGAGTTGTTGACTGGCGAGTTTAAAACCTTCCAGACTGTCTTTGCGTACTTGTTCTGATAAGTTGACTGGGGTTGAACTACTTTTGATGTGACTTGTGCCGGGTGCTCTAAATAGCATTTTACGGCTTTTGATGTCATAAACTGTGGCATCAACCATTGTATGGGTGTCATTCTTTTCTCCTGGCACAAGATAAGCTCCAATGATTGTCCAATAAGTGATAGAAGCTAATCCTTCATCAGTAAATCGGGTTTGATCATAAGAAAGCAGCACTATCACATCAATACCGAACATGGTGCGAATTTGATCTAAATTGGCAAAACTGCCTTTTTGCGTCAGATAAGGGGATGGAATGATCTCAATTGATTTAACGAAGTCATATTGCTTAAAATGCGTGCTGGCTTCTTTCATCAAATCGGCTTTATTCACTTCAGTAAGCGTTCGATGGTTGCGCGTGGTTTCTGGTACAAAAGCAATACCAACGTTTAAAGGCAAAGATAATACTGGGATTTCAGGCGTTTTAATAGGCCGCTTTTGGTTTGGATAGAGGTATTGGACGACGTTGCTGCTATAATGCCTCGATTTAGAAGTCGCACAAGCCGTTAAGCCATAAACGGCTATTAAAAAAATGATGAGCAGTGTTCTTAATAATGTCATATCAAAATGGTTAATTGTTAATGGTGAATTGTGAATTGAAAAGAACCCCTTTAGTACTTTGGCTCGGGGGAGTGAACGGATTGGTGCGAGATGTTTTATAAGGTACTGAATTAATTGAAATTTATCTGTTTCCTTAGCAAAGTTCAGAGGATGATTTGTGGCTTAAAACAGCTCACACACCAATCCGTTCATTCCCCGGAGCCAAAGTACTAAGTACTGAACCATAAATTTTCAGGTATTTTAATTAAAAGAAACAACCAAGAAGATGGGCAACCACAAGGGATTGCCCCTACGGGCGGTTCGTAGGGGCAATCCCTTGTGGTTGCCCCTTGCGGTAAAATACCTGTTTATTTGTGCTTCAGTACTTATTCAACGACTCCAGTCATTTGTTCTAATTCTGCTTGCACCAATTCATAGCCTATTTCGTGATTAATATCTATAAAAATGATTTCGGCTGTTTCCAAGTGGTGGGTGGCTTCTTTTAGTTGCAATTGCTCACTCAAGTTTTTGCCGATGTGGTAGTGAGTGAAGCCGATAATTTCTTGGGCATCGGGATAATCTTTTTTGAATTGTTTAAATAGGTAAAAGGCACTATCAGGTGCGTTCGCATGGATGATACCTATAAATTTAGGGATTTTGGTTTGATCTTTTTCATAGCGTATTTTTCCTACAAACTTACCCACATTTTGTTCTATGATGGGTTGAATGTCGATATAATTCGCTAGTAATTGTAAAAAACTGCCAATATCAGATACCTTTCTTCGACTAAGGAAAGTATCCTTATGTTTCTGGGCAAAAGAGATTAATTGTCCGATATTTTCATCTTCTTTGTTAATTTCAGCAAGGCGAAAAGCATTCAGCAGTTGATTAAATTGCATGATATTTTTCAATTTATTCCACTGAAATAGATAAGAGTCGTCAATATTTTGTAACAATAATTTACCAAAGTCTGCATCTAATTTTAGAAAGATAGAAATACAATATAAAAATGTTTCATATTTAACGGTTTCTATTTCTTTAGTTAATCTGTCAACTGTAAAGGTGGATTGCGATGCTTTAAAAATACTTTGTGTTTTATTACTACTTACCTTATTAAAATCAAATAATGCATTTGCCAAGCGAGCGAAATTTAGCTGTGTCGCTTTTTGAACCAATAAATTATCATCTATGTTTTCAAATATATCGGCAGTTTTGCTAGAATTGACTTTATTTAATTCATTTAAAGCCTTGCCAATACCTTGCAAATTAGCCTCTTGTATTTTGGAAATGAAAAACGCATTGTCAACTTGTGCAAAGATAGCGGCGGCTTTGCTGGGATTGACTTGATTTAATTCATTTAAAGCCTTGCCAATACCTTGCAAATTAGCCTCTTGTATTTTGGGAATGAAAAACGCATTGTCAACTTGTTCAAAAATAGTGGCTGTTTTGCTGGGATTGACTTGATTTAATTCATTTAAAGCTTCACCAATATTAGCTAAATTAGCCTCTTGTATTTTGGGAATGAAAAACGCATTGTCAACTTGTGCAAATATAGCGGCGGTTTTG
>QNEL01000615.1 GCA_003645185.1 Candidatus Parabeggiatoa sp. nov. 3 | reverse complement strand
TTTGGAATGCCTGTTATTTTGCGGCCCTTTTTTCGTTCAAAATTGATTTTGCGGCCCTTTTTTCGTTCAAAATTGATTTTGCGGCCCTTTTTACGTTCCAAATTGATTTTGCGGCCCTTTTTACGTTCCAAATTGATTTTGCGGCCCTTTTGGAATGCCTGTTATTTTGCGGCCCTCTGGGAATGCATGTTATTTTGCAAATAAATTTGGAACGAAAATTTAGGCTTCTGAAATGATAAAGATAAAATTTTGTAGGGGCGAACCTACGTGTTCGCCCTGTGTTCGCCCCATTAAACCTGTGTTCGCTCCAATGTTGAAATTATTTTTATGAACATCTATAAGGCCGCTCTGATAACTGATAACTGATAACTGATAAACTGAACATGACATACGAATACCAAATCGGTGGCAGCCTCCCCCTTGATGCCCCCTCCTATATCCCCCGCCAGGCCGATCAAGATTTCTACGACGGCCTGAAAAAAGGCGAATTTTGTTATGTCCTCAATGCCCGTCAAATGGGTAAATCCAGCCTACGTGTCCGCACCATCCAGCGTTTACAAGCCGAAGGCATCGCCTGTGCCACCATTGACGTTACCGAAATTGGCAGCACCGATACCACCCTTGAACAATGGTATGCCGGCCTCATCGACATCATTGCCGAAACCCTGCCAATAACGGATTTTGATTTAGACACCTGGTGGGAAAGCCATCATCGACTCTCCCCAGTCCATCATTTCGCTAAATTTCTGGAAGACATCCTATTAATTCACATCCAACAGCCTATCGTCATTTTTGTCGATGAAAGCGATGCCATAACCCGATTCGGCGAAGATTTCTTTGCCTTAATTCGGAGTTGCTACAACAAACGGCCCGATAACCCCGCCTATCAGCGTTTAACCTTTGCCATTATAGGGGTCGTCAGTCCAACCGATTTAATTGCCGACAAAAAGCGTACTCCCTTCAATATTGGACGCGCCATTGATCTCAACGGTTTTCAATTTTACGAGGCCCAACCCTTAGCGCAAGGCCTCACCGCTTTCCAGCATCCCGAAGCCCTACTCCAGATCATCTTAGACTGGACAGGCGGCCAACCCTTTTTAACCCAAAAACTCTGCCAATTACTCAACGATCCCGCCCTATCGCAAAGAGAAGCCAAAGGCGATTTAAAAGAGTGGATTGCACAACGGATACACGACAAGATCATCAAACATTGGGAAACCCAAGATGAGCCCACGCATTTAAGACATATTCGCGACCGCATTTTACATGAAGGCGGCCAACACACCGGGCGATTATTGGGATGCTATCAGCAAATCTTATTATCCATACAATCTAGCGAAAACGAACTGGGCGGCATTTTAGCCGACGATAGCCGTGAACAAATCGAACTGCGTTTTTCAGGCCTCGTCGTCCGTCATCAAGACAAGTTATTGATTTATAACAAAATTTATGCCGCCATCTTTAATCAAGCTTGGGTAGAACAAACCCTAGCCAAACTGCGGCCTTATGCAAACCAACTCAAAGCATGGCAAGCTTCCGGTTATCAAGATGAATCGCGGCTCTTACAAGGGCAAGCTTTACAAGAAGCGCAAACATGGGCCAAAGATAAACAATTAAGCGAAGCCGATCATCAATTTCTCAGCACAAGTCGGGAGCAAGCGTTAAAGGCGCAAATGCAAGCCAATCAAGTTAAAACACAACGGCGAGCCATTTTGGGTTTGACTCTGTTTGTGGGTATAACAGCGGGATTAGCTTTTTGGGGGTATCTAGCGCAACAGCAAGCTTGGCAAAACGCGAAATTAGCAGAACAGCAAAGAGATATTGCTTTAGAAGCCATTAATAAAAGAACTTATAAATGGATTGATAAACTGGTTGAAATTCCCCGTACTCAAGAAATTGTAGCCGAGATTCTAACCGATAATACCGCTTTATTAGATCAAATTTATGCCTTAAATCCAGATACGAAACGGGCAAAGCGAGAAAAAGCCTCTAACCTTAGTCGTGCAGGGAATATCTGGTTATTGCTAGGCAAGACGGAAGAAGCGTTGAAAGCCTATCAGCAAAGCCTTAAAATCTTAACAAAACTTGCTCAAGACGCACCACAAGATACTTCAGCACAGCGCGATTTGAGCGTCAGTTTAAACAAGATAGGAAACGTGCAGTTGCAACTGGGCAACACCGAAAAGGCCTTGCAAGCCTATCAGCAGTCTTTGGAAATTAGCAAACAACTTGCCAAATCCGACCCCACCAGTGTCACCGCACAGCGCGATTTGTTGGTCAGTTATAGCAGAATCGGTGCTGCTCAATTACAATCTAGAAATTTAGAAGTTGCCCGACAAGCCTTTGAACAAGCGTTAGCCATTGCAGAGCAGTTAGCAGAAATCGATCCGCTTAATCATACAGCACAGAATGATTTAAGTTTTTTGCGGAATCGGGTAGAAAGTTTGTCTGACGCTTCAGAATCATAGGCTTTTCAGTACGAACACTTTTCTCATTTGCTCTGTCTCACATTAAGATTGAAGAATGAAGAATTCGCAAACAATCGGTGAACAAATCCTTTATTTATATACAATCCTTGTAGTTAATGGTGGGCAACAAAAACCCGTTACCCACCCTACATGATAACTCTGAGAACAAAGACATGTTAAAAAAGATTGGTTCAGCAATGAACGCATTAGCCATATTTTTAACGATTATCGGAACCATTGACTACTTTTTTTATGGCAATATTCGGGATTTTTTTGGGAAACACGCGCCGCTTGTCTTGAGCCTACTCGCGGGGATAACAGTCGTACTGCTCATCAGATGGGCTATCGTCTCCCTGTTCCAAAAATTCAAGAAAAATCAAGACGATATAGAAGAACCAGAGGGGCAAGTACCCTTAAATTCGCCCTTTTATATCGAACGGCCTCCCATCGAATCAGACTGTTATCGTCTCGTTCTGAAAACCGATGCGCTGATTCGCATCAAAGCGCCGCGTCAAATGGGTAAATCCTCTCTGATGACACGGATTCTGCACCATGCAGAACAAGAGGGCTATCGCACCATCAGCCTGTCTTTTCAAGGAGACGATAGCACAATATTCGCCAACCTTGAGCAATTTTTACAATCGCTTTGTCGCAACGTGACTGAACAATTGGGATTAGTCGATAAAGTCGATGAGTATTGGCAAAGTAAACGGGCAAACAGTAAACGCTGTTGTAGCAAGTACTTTAAACAATATCTGCTCACAGAAATCACCCAGCCCCTTGTATTAGGGTTAGATGAAGTGGATATCATATTCCAAGAAACGATTGCGACTGATTTTTTTGGGCTACTGCGAACATGGCATGAAAATGGGAAAAATGATCCCGATTGGAAACGACTTCGCTTAATCCTCACCTATTCTCAAGAAGTCTATATTAGCCTGAAAATCAATCAATCACCGTTCAACGTCGGCACCGCGTTTGAGTTACCCGAATTTAATCAAGCCCAAGTGCAAAGCTTATTAGGGCCGCATAAACTCTCATGGACAGAGGCCCAGATTGAACAACTGATGGGGCTAGTGGGAGGGCATCCGTATTTAGTGCGGCTGGCACTCTATAAAATAGCGCGTAGCGAACTGAACTTAGCACAGTTATTAAAAACGGCCGTCAACGAAAAAGGCCCTTATGCGGATCACCTACACCGCCACTTAAACACATTACAACAGCATCCTGAATTAGCGAAAGAGTTTAAAAACGTGATCACGACAAGCGAAGCGCTTTCAGTTTCAGAATTAGGGCAAAGCTTATTCAAACTCAGTGGAATGGGGCTAATCAAAATCAATGAAGAGAATAACGTCATAGCCTCATGTGAATTATATCGCCGTTATTTCAAAACCCGTTTATAAACCGAGGGAAAAGCAATGGAAATACTGTTTTTACTCATTCCTATCTCATTGATCTTAATAGGATTCCATTAGCTTAGCCTTTTTATGGGCCCTCAAATCAGAGGCACTGGGGTTGTTGAATGGGATTGATTCTGGGCTGCTAAAGATTGTCTATTACATTGTTAATTGTTAATGATAAACCCTCCAAAAATTGGCGTGATTTTGTTTGTGATTTGAATCAATCTGGGGGGCTGTCGTTAGGTATTATTTCAAAATCGATCTATAGATGTTAATATCAGTAAAACTCAAAACTGGCGTGAACAGTAGCTGTTCATTTTTATAGTTTTGTTCAATGGTTCAAAAGTTCATTTTTTGTTTTGGGCAACTTGGGCAACTTGGGCAACTTATACT
>QNEL01000614.1 GCA_003645185.1 Candidatus Parabeggiatoa sp. nov. 3 | reverse complement strand
AGTATAAGTTGCCCAAGTTGCCCAAGTTGCCCAAAACAAAAAATGAACTTTTGAACCATTGAACAAAACTATAAAAATGAACAGCTACTGTTCACGCCAGTTTTGAGTTTTACTGATATTAACTCCTATATATGGTTTTTATCAAGCCGCTACCGCTATTTCAGCTTCTTGGGCCCTTGAATAGTATTTAGCAATATCTTCTTCACTGACTCGCGTTAAGGCATCTTTTGGCAAAATAGACAATAATTCCCAAGATAAATCAAGCGTTTCTAAAATGCTACGCTCACTGCTTTCGCCTTGTCCAACAAAGCGTTTTTCAAACGCTTCTGCAAAATCAAGGTAACTCCGATCCTGTTCTGACAATTCTTCTGCGCCAATAATGGAAGCCAGATTACGCGCATCTAATGCGCGGGTGTAGGCGGCATAAATTTGGTTGGCAATACGGCCATGATCGGCTCGCGTATGATCTTTGCCTATACCGTCTTTCATTAACCGTGATAAGGATGGCGGCACATTAACGGGTGGATAAACCCCTTGGTTGTGCAGTTCACGGCTGAGAACGATTTGCCCTTCTGTGATATAGCCGGTTAAATCAGGAATCGGGTGAGTAATGTCATCACTTGGCATACTCACTACGGGTATCATGGTGATAGAACCATGTCGGTTTTTGATTCGCCCTGCACGTTCATAGATTTCGGCTAGATCAGAATATAAATAGCCCGGATAACCTTTACGGGCCGGCACGTCACCCTTGGCCGTCGCGACTTCCCGTAAAGCTTCTGCATAATGTGTCATATCAGTGATCACAACGAGTACATGCAGATCAAGATCATAAGCGAGATATTCGGCAGCCGTGAGCGCAGTACGCGGTAGAATCAGTCGCTCCATTGGGGGATCATCTGCGTGATTGATGAACATGACGACATTGTTCAGTACGCCACTGGATTCAAATTCTTCTTCAAAAAAACGCGCATCGGCATAAGAAACCCCCATGGCGGCAAACACGACAGCGAATTGTGATTCTTGTCCGGGTAATTTGGCTTGACGGACAATTTGCGCGGCTAGGCGATTATGCGGTAAACCGGAACCGGAAAAAATGGGCAATTTTTGCCCACGCACTAACGAATTTAATCCATCTATAGTGGAAATACCGGTTTGAATAAATTCACTGGGATAAGCACGCGCTGCGGGATTGACTGAGGAACCGTTGACATTGCGTTTTAAGTTAGAAATCAGTGGCGGACGACCATCACGCGCTTGCCCAATGCCATTAAATATTCGCCCCAATATATCTGGGGAGAGTGGCAATTCAAAGGGTTCTTCTAAGAAACGTACCCAAGTATTGTCTATATCCAGATCGCTAGTGCCTTCAAAAACTTGCACGAGTACCATTTCTTTAGTCGTTTGTATGACTTGTCCATTACGCTTACGCCCTGTGTGATCACGCACTAGCACTCGATCACCTAGTGCTACATTTGGAATGCCACGTAAAAATAATAACGCATCGCGCACTGCCGAAGCCATACGATATTCTTTTTCTTTCATCACTTTTCCTCTGTTTGTTCAGGCAAGCCGTGACGACGCCAAGCAATCATACCGCCTGCCAATTGAGTCACGTTTTGAAATCCATAACGGCGCAACAGTCTCACTGCCGGAATACTACGATGAGCACTGAGACAAATCGCTATAACCGGTTGCTCTTTATCGAATGTCAGCGTATCCATTTTTGAACGTAATACGGTTATAGGGAGACTGACTGCTCCCGGCAAATGTCCCTTTTGCCATTCTTTGTGAGTACGGACATCAAGCAATTGAGGACATAATGCTGGGTTTTGCAGCTTTTCTGCAAGTTCACTTGGCAAGATTTCGGGTACCGAGCCAAATGGTAACCACCAAAAAATTTTCTTTGAAAATGATTCTGAAGAGGAAGGGGTTTTAATCATGATTTTTAATTTGATCTGAATGGTGGGCAAACGGGCGGTAAGATTCTGGTACCATTTTTAATTCAATGGCGCCCGTTTACCCACCCTACATTGAATGGTGTGCAAGTGGGTAGATTCTGGTACCCTATCCCACCCTACGAGATATTGGCAACAAAGATAATCAAAACCTTAATCCGATTTTGAAGCCATATTGCCTGACTTCACCTAAAAACGTCACTTCTCCATTGATAACCAACAGTGGAAACGGTGAAAATTGTACACCCGCAATGCCCCGGTAATCGGTTTCATTGACTTCATCTAGTTCTACCAGACTGGTATTTTCACTGCCTCTCACTCTGGTAATGGAGGCTCCCGCATAAGGCGTTAACATCAAAAATCCCTTGCTAATCAACAGATCAAGCGATTGTGTGTTCAGATCAATATCATCAACGCCAGACAATTGACTGTAACTGCCTCTGATACTCAGTGCTGGGGTTAATATCCCGCCATCAAGTAGGGCATATTTGGCCTCAATGCCCCACAAATCAATATTGGTATCCGGCACGTTCACATACATCGCCCCCACGTCGAGCCCAAAGGGCAAACCTTTTTGAACATGGATCCGAGGAACGGGAAGCTGGGAAAATGGATCATTGTCATCAACCAGTATCTCCCAGTATCGCTTACCGTCGCTGATATCGGTTGTCACGACTTCAAGGGAGATATCAAATCCAGTCATACCCAAAGTCTCTGCCGGGGCCATCGGATTGAACAACAGAGATGCGCCAAATTCCTTGACAAAGTCCTTAAAATCTTCCTGTGAAATCAGATCAGTAAATTCAATATCTTTTGCAGCGCCCAAACTGGCGAACGCTGATAAGCATAAGATTAATAATAGCTTTTTCATCATCTTACCTTTGTGGTTGTGTTTAAAATCATGATGAGCCATTTAACTCATAAACAGACTGATGCGACTGCTTTTAATTTTTAGCTGTCAACTCGCGGTACAGGTTCAGTTCAATGCACGATTAAGTGATGATGTGCTGAGCATCCAGTCATATCAACCACTTGATTCAAATGAGTCCTATCATTATAACTGATTGATATTTAATGGATTTACAGAGAACTGAACCCGTGCTACGCCAACAGATTGTAAAAAGAATTCAAGGAGAAAAACGATTTTTTGGAAACCAATTATAAATTGGCAATTAACCGAGAATTAAAAATGGTAAAATTAAACAAGGAAATTAACCAATTGTTGCTAGCAGCAAGTAAAGAACCATATTATCAGATTGTGTAGTGATCTAGATTGATCTTGAAGATGATTAATAATTAATCAGCGTAAATCATGACAATCAGTGCAATCAGCGTTCTATCACATTTTTAGATTTGTTCAAACCCTCATTTTCTGTTTAACATCTTATTGATCACTACATATCTTATCAGATTGCATCAAAATAATGGTTAATGATTAATTATTAAGGGTTAATTATTATAATAATTAACGATTAGCGGCAATGAAAATAGTTTACCATTAACCATTAACCATTAACCATTAACCATTAACCATTAAGAACCGTGAAAATACAAACCAAAATCTCCAGTGTCATTTTTACCCTTATTTTAACCACTGGTATCGTAACCATTGTAAGCATCGCTTTTGTTTCTAAACAATTGATTGAGGCAGACATCTATGCTCATTTAGAAAACATTGCGATTTCAAGAGCAAGTCATGTCGAAACACTTTTTGTTGAACATCAAGATGTTGTAGAAATACTTGCAACAGAATCAACCTTTGTAGAGGCTGCAACGAACCCAAATAGCCAACCGGTTGCACTGCTCCAAAAACGGATAAAGCACCTCGCTCAAATCGATGATCATATTTCTCGCATCAGAGTGTTGGATAAAAATGGAGATGTGCTAGTCTCCACTCATTCACACCTTGGCATTGATGCTGCAGGTAATGCCGAGATATTCGCGCATGGCAAAGAGGGTATTTATATCCGAGATATTCATACCTCTACAATGACTGGGACTAAAGTGTTTAGTATCTCCACACCAATTATAGTGAAGGATGAATTTGTTGGGATTGTGATTGCCAATATAGAAGTCGAAAATCGCTTGTACCAAATCACAACCAATCGTACCGATTTAGGCAATACTGGCGAGATATACCTCATCAATAAAGCCGGGTATATGATTACGCCCTCACGGTTTCTGGATGATACATTTCTAAAACAGAAAGTTAATTCGCAGGAGGCCAGAGAATGGCTTGAACTGTCAGAAGAAGAACAGAAAGCTGAACAT
The DNA here is from genome assembly GCA_003645185.1 of Candidatus Parabeggiatoa sp. nov. 3. Classification (GTDB taxonomy): domain Bacteria; phylum Pseudomonadota; class Gammaproteobacteria; order Beggiatoales; family Beggiatoaceae; genus Parabeggiatoa. Next base: position 33 of record QNEL01000614.1, on the reverse strand, counting down.
GCTGAAATGGATATTTACGAAAATTATCGTGGT
>QNEL01000613.1 GCA_003645185.1 Candidatus Parabeggiatoa sp. nov. 3 | reverse complement strand
TTGCCATTTTGCCTATCTTCCCGCCGAACGTCCTGTTTTTGGACGAGAAAACTATACTAAATTACTGCCGTGGCAAGAACATTGCGAAGTGATGAAAGCCATAGTCAGAACCGGTATACCTTACGTTCGTTATGGTGTCATTGTTGGGTTTGCCGATGATAATGATGAGACTTTATCACGTCTTGAAGAAGCCATTTGGGGACTCTATGAAGATTTAATAACGATTAATCCATCATTGGGCTTTCAGGTTGCTTCCTTTTCTATTTCTCCGATACCAGGAACCCCGCAAGCGGATAGTCTGCGTCAGTCAGGGCTACTACGCTTTGATGATCCAAGTATTTATGGTAGTGCCTGGACACCAACTGTTGATACCCACTACCTTAGCTATGGAGAAGTTGCTGATTGGCAAAAACGTCTCGCACAGATTGGAAGGAGCCGCTATCTCAAGGATGGTAGAGAATAAGAGTGGTAAAGATTATATCGAACATCAGAAACGTGGCTTGAAATATTGGATAGAGCCAGGAAAAAAGGGATACCTCAATTGGGGAATTTTGCATTTTCGTAAATCAACGTAGCGATATTTAGATTTTTTCCAAAATCTGTATCACCCGTTTTTTTCAATCAACACTACAAAATTTTATGATGTCACAAAATACACCAACTATTGGACTGATTGAATTACCCTCACTTGGATTATTCAATGTGAAAGGGAAAAACACGCTTTCTGCTGAAACAAAAGGCTTGTCTCTAGTGAGCAAGCAAATATTGCTTTCCAATCTCCAAGCAGCTGGGTTTGATGCCCAATTGGTTGATTTAAGACAAGGCAATTACCAAGAAGAATATGGCAGAACCATTTGGCGAAATACGGAATACAGTAAAGTCTATTTTGGTAGCAAGATTCAAGAAGTCGATCCTTTAGCGTATCAAGCTTGGGGGGTAACCAACAATTTTTCTCAATGCCGTGAAATTGCTACCCTGACGATCAAGCACTTAGCCAGCAAAGGCCGCCCCGTTGTTGTAGGTGGCTCAGATGCCATTGCTGAACCGCAGCCTTACCTTGCAGCCGGTGCAGCTGCCATCGTATTGGACAAATCCGGTGCGGCAAATGCGCAGATTATAGACTATGTGTTAGGAAAAACACCAAGAGAAGAGTTGTCAGGTGTCATGTTAGCGAATGGTAGCCAACCCCCAGCGCGAGTTCGACGCCCCTTGCACCCGCAAGATTGGCCGATACCAGATGAGTCAGTTATCAAACAATGTTTAGGCACCCAACACAAGAATTTACCGTTGCCAGAAGAGCGACTTAAAATCGGTTCAATAATGACCGATATGGGTTGTGACCGACACTGTGATTTCTGTCAGACGCCCACGTATCGTCTTGGCTATCGCGCCATGTCACCTGACAGGATTTTAGAATGGTTAGTGGCTCAGAAACAAGCTGGGGCTAAATCTATGCTCAATTTTTCTGATCAATTTCTAGGCCGTATTCTCAAGAAAGGGGGAAGAGATGAGATTATGGAGATAATGAAAAATTTTAGAGAACTTGGGATCTCCGTCTTTTGGCCAAATGGACTGGAATTAAAAAAGACGACTTTGGGACGCGGCATCAACCGCAAAAATCAGACTGACATGACACCGGATGAGGAATTGATCGAAGCACTGTGGGGATGGGATGGAAAAACAGGTTGCTATATGGCTTATATTCCAGCTGAACGTCCGGTATTCGGACAAGAAAACTATGCGAAATTACTGCCCTGGCAAGATCACTGCCAAATTATGAAAGTGATCGCACGGGCTGGGGTACCGAATATCCGTTATGGTGTCATGATTGGGTTTGAAGATGACAATGATGAAAGTTTATTGCGACTTGAAGAAGCCGTATCAGAACTCTATGAGGACATTTTAGCCATTAATCCATCAGTGAATTTTCAGGTGCAGTCTATCGCATTGATCCCGATACCCGGTACGCCACAATGGGATACTGTGCGTAAATCTGGGCTACTACGCTTTGATGATCCCAATATTTTTGGTGGAATGGGAACATCTGCCCTTGATACCCGCTATTTGAGCTATGAACAAATTGCTGATTGGCAAGTACGTTTAGCACAAATTGGCGCACCTTATATGCTTTAATCTCTCTACCGACTGGAACTTTTATGACTCAAAAATCAACCATTGGACTGATTGAATTACCAGAGCTTGGATTATTTGATTCAAAGGGAAACAATTGGCTTTCTCTGGATCGAGGTAATGCGCTGATTAGCAAGCAAGTCTTGCTCTCTAACCTCCAAGCGGCCGGGTTTGACCCACAGTTAATTAATCTTAATCGTGGTGACTACCAAGAAGAATTTGGAACTGCGACTTGGGGAAATACCCAATTTACCAAAGTGTACCTTGGCGGCAAAATTACCGATCTCGATCCTTCGGCTTATGAAGCTTGGGGCGTGACGAATAACTTCGCTCAATTTCGTGAAATTGCTTGTTTGACAATTAAGCACCTTGCGAGTCAAGGCCGACCCGTCGTCGTCGGTGGTTCTGATGTGATTGCAGAATCCCAGTCTTACCTTGCCGCCGGTGCCACCGCACTCGTTTTAGATAAATCAGGTGCGGCTAATGCCCCAATCATGGATTATGTACTGGGAAGAACCCCTAGAGCAGAATTATCAGGGGTTATGTTAGCTAACAATAACGGCACTCAACCCTCACCACGAGTAAGACAAGCTTTAGACCCACAAGATTGGGCGCTACCCGATATTTCAGTCACCAAACAATGTCTAGGAACACGATATAAGGGGGTACCTATTCCAGACGAATTGCTACCTACCGGCTCAATATTTGCAGATTTGGGTTGCGATCGGAAATGTGATTTTTGCCAAACACCCAAATATCGGGTTGGCTATCGCCCCATGTCACCTGAGCGGACTTTGCAGTGGTATAAAAGACAAAAAGAGGCGGGCGCTAAGTTAATTAATAGTGCTTCCGATCAGTTCTTGGGCCGCATCATCAAGAAAGGAGGCAGGGAGGATATTCTTGAGATTATGCAAGGCATCAGAGATTTGGGGATGGCCTTTTTTTGGAGTAATGGTTTGGAACTCAAGAAGGCAACCTTGGGACGGGGTATCAACCGTAAAGAGGGTATGAATTTAACCCCAGATGAGGAACTGATCAATGCACTTTGGGGATGGGATGGCAAAGTCGGTTGTTATTTGGCTTACGTGCCAGCTGAACGCCCGATTTTTGGACAAGAAAACTATACTAAGTTGCTCCCGTGGCAAGAGCATTGCGAGATGTTGAAGGCCATCGCTCGTGCCGGTGTACTTTATATCCGTTATGGTGTGATCATTGGCTTTGCAGATGATAGCCAAGAAACCTTGTTACGCCTTGAAGAGGCCATATCGGCGCTCTATGAAGATTTAATAGCCATTAATCCATCCGTGAATTTTCAGGTGTCGCCCTTTACGATCTCACCCATCCCCGGCACCCCACAGTCGGATCATCTGCGTAGCTCAAAGCTATTACGTTTTGACGATCCCACTATCTTTGGTAATCTCTGGACACCGGCTGTTGATACCCATTATCTGAGCTACAAGGATATTGCTAACTGGCAAATGCGCCTCGCAAAAATTGGAAAAAGTCGCTATATGGAAGACGGTTCATTCAGACAGATTGATATTTTTTAAAGGTTCAAATTAATTTTATGATGCTACAAAAAACACCGACTATTGGAGTAGTTGAATTACCTGATTTTGGTTTAATTGATCCGAAAGGAGAAAATTTGCTTTCCGGTATTAGAAACAAAGATCGGAAAGGAACTGCTCTGATTAGCAAACAAGTCTTGCTTTCAAATCTCCAAGCTGGCGGGTTTGATGCCCAATTGATTAACCTAAGAGATGGTGATTATCAAGGAGAGTTTGGAAAGGTTATTTGGAAAGGGACCGAATTAACCAAAGTCTATTTGGGTCAGAAGATTAATGCTCTCGATCCATTAGCGTATGACGCTTGGGGCGTGACGAACAATTTTTCTCAATTTCGAGAGATTGCTTGCATAATAATTAAACACCTGGCGAGCAAAGGTAGGCCTGTTGTGGTGGGTGGTTCTGATGCCATCGCTGAATCTCAGTTTTACTTTGCCGCTGGTGCTACCGCTGTGGTATTGGATAAATCAGGTGCAGCCAATGCGCCCATTATGGACTATGTGCTTGGAAAAACGCCAAGAGAAGCACTTTCAGGTGTGATTTTAGCGAATGGCAATCAGCCACCACCACGGGTTCGACGACCTTTA
>QNEL01000612.1 GCA_003645185.1 Candidatus Parabeggiatoa sp. nov. 3 | reverse complement strand
CTGGGGTTTTGGTGTTGCTTGTATCACCGTTGTCAACTACAAATAAAACCCGTTTGCCTTCTTCCATCATTGTATCTGAACTGATTTTGCCAAAATGAATCTGAGCAAGTGAGTGTTTAGCCAGGTCAACAAAATGTTCACCAAACAAAACTTGCTGCATACTAATAATCAAATAACGGCCATTTTCAGTTAAATAATTGCTAACCAATGTACGCCCTCCTTCTATCTGTTCATTGTCCGCATCTTTTCCTATAAAATGCGTATCGGTTGAGGATTCTATTTCGGTTACATCGTCATTGGTATCTTCTTTTGTCGTTTGCTTTGGCGTGGCTATGGGAAATACGAGTTTTTCAGTCAGAAACGGACTAAAAAAATTTGCCATGGTTTCTTGTTCCTCTTCCAAATAAAGGTAATATTCATACGCTTGGCAATGGGTGTCATGAAGCGGATGTGCAAGATGGTATTCATACGCTTGGCAATGGGCATCATGAAGCGGATGTGCAAGATGGTGTTGATACGCTTGGTAATGAGCATCATGAAGTGCTTCAAGCTCTTTTTGAGGACTTGGCTGCCTGGGCTTTTTAGGCGGCAACTTGGCCTTAAGTTCTTCCAAAAACATTTGCTTGTTCAGTTGTTCAGCTTCAAGTTTCCGAAGTCCTGACTGATATTCAAATACTTGAGCCTCCACACCTTTGCGCTCAATTTTAGATTCTAAGAGCAGACCCGATATTTTTTCTGACAATAAATCAAAACTATTTAGCCGCAAATTAACTAAATCAAATTGCGTTTTTTCTATTGCCCATCTAACCTGATTAAGCTCAACTTCAGCTTGCTTGGCAAGATGCATCGCACATAAGGCGCTGTAACGCTCTTGCCTTTGTTGTAATCCGCTTAAATTCATGGTATTTTTCTCACTATATGAATTAACATTATGGGTTTGACCCGCCCCCCTAAGGGCGGGATTTTTTACTGGTTGTTTTCTAAACAATATTTGGTGTTTTGATCTAAACACTTACTGGTATGAGTCTCTAATCCTTCATTTATCATCTTTCTAATGCTCTTTTTTCAACTGCTCAAGAGCATCCCTTAGCAAGGATTCTAGCGACTTTAAAACATCCGTTAGTCTTGAATATTTGGTGTTTTCTAAACAATATTTGGTGTTTTGATCTAAACACTTACTGGTATGAGTCTCTAATCCTTCATTTATCGTATTTGATATCTCAAATATAGAACCGCCCGTTGTTATACCTATTAAACTAACAAGTATTACAATTTCTACCAGTTTAGGTTTTTCCAATTCTTCTAACTTTTCTAACAAGTCAAATGTATTTTTGTCATCCATAAATACTCCCTAAATGAGTGTATCCGTTTGGCCCGCACCCCTAATGGGGAGTTCAAGTTTGCTTTTCTGAATAATAAAACCCAATGTTCCTGCAATGTGCCCCGCATTGTTTGTTGTTGGCCACAATTTTTGTATCAATGAAGGAAGACACTTATAACATTCTTCCCAGCTACCAGCTACACGGTCGTATTCCAACAGACTACCGCACATTGGACAACGATCTTCTTCTTCAATCATGATTTATAAAACCTCATAAGACATGGTTATTTCAATAATTTGTCTACTTCATCCAGATAATGAAACCTATTGACAACTTTTTTTGAGGTATCTATATAACAAAACTCAATCCGCCTCACTTCACAATCCGGCTGTATTTTGAAGCGTTTGCAAACGAATTGAATAAACTCTTGAGGGCTCCAATCAGGAAAGCCTTCTGCCACCACATCATCCTTTGTAACAGCATCTAAACGCTCACACCGTATATTCACAACTTCAATCGCGGCAAGCCTTGTTGCCGTCTGCCCTTTTTTCAGCCCTAAACACTTCTCAACTGCCCACACTCGTTCGCCTATTTTCAGCTTTTTCCACCCCAATCTGCGAGTGACTGTTTTGGAACGATTGATAATTTGAGAAGTGGTGAGGGCAAAGCTCATATTTCTCATATTTAAAATTCAAATTCAAACCATTTATCCAGAAGACATAAGCCTTGGTTTGCCCGTGCGACATTGATCCAAGCTAATTTCCTCACTTTTGTTTCATCACCATCTTCATCACTTTCTAACCAATCCATAAGCATCGTAAGCAAATGATCCTTCGCTTTCGATTTCTACTTAATATCCATGACTATTTCTTGATTTGCCTTTTTAACATCCTCAATTTCTTTATAGTCCTGTCCGTTGATCGTAATCGTAGCGATGATTGGATTAATTAAAAGAAAACGTTGGTTGCCCTTCACACCACTTAAGGCATTTCCACAATAATTCTGGTGACTTGGCAAGCCGATTCGCCACTATCCTCTCTTTTTCAGAAAGGTGCACCGCCCCTTTTTTTCAAAAGGGCAGTAGCTGCATACTTAGCAAACACCTGCGCTTCTTCTATCAGTTCATCATTCATAAATGACCCTCATTTACAGCAAATCTGCCGTAATCAATACCTAACTCATAACCCTCATGGGGATGCGTAACTTTTCATATTCACCAAAGTCGATCTTGCTTAATACGCTCATAACCCCTCATGGGGATGCGTAACGAAAACCAAAGTTGTTTAATTCTTTGGTTTTGCTGACTCATAACCCCTCATGGGGATGCGTAACCTTACCGCTTTATGCACACATAACCAGCGAACTCAACTCATAACCCCTCATGGGGATGCGTAACCCCTCTACTCATTTACGGCAAATCTGCCGTAAATGGTAAACGGTTATCAAACAATTAACTTAAAAGAAATCAGGTTGTGTTATGCCGCGTGTCAATGCCATGAGCCCTTGTTGAATGTGGGTTTTACCAATTTCTATCCAACGTTGATCAAGTTCTGCATTTTGAGCTAATTGGGTAACCAAATCGCCAATTTCAGCGCCCGTTGTTTTTACCAAGTTCATCAATTCAACCTCAGCTCGACTTAGGTCACGATAACCTATTATCTTTGGTGGCTCTATCTGTTGTGCCATTAAACAAACTCCAATGCGTTTTACGGCAAATCTGCCGTAATTTTGGTGAGTTATCAGTTATAAAACCCTTGTCAACAATCTAGGTCTGTGGTAATATGCCGCCTCTTTTATCTAACTACAGCATCTCTGCCGTAATTAAGAGGCGGCTTTGCCTATGAAATGTTTTGGTTTGATTACCAAAGCATTTTTTTTGACCTAAACTTTGATGACTTCCGCTCTCGTCTCTTTCGCGGCTGCTTTAATTAAAGCAATCGTCAGATTTTGATTCAATTTCTCCATACGACGTAGGGATTGTTGTATCACCTCATCCAGATGGCCCCAGTTGTATTTTCGGAAAGCCTCCAAAATCGGCTTATTCAGGGACTTGGGATCAAAAAACATTGACAGCTTTTCCTGCAATATTTCCACGCTAAGGGCACCATTGAGATAAATCTGGCGTCCGCCGATACGTCTGTGGGCTTGCTCCAAGTAAATACTGTAACGGGGGTTCTCAAAAGACTGCAACATTAACGATGTTCCCACAAATATAATTGTGCAACACCCTTCATCAACCAAATTACGCAGCTTTTCAAAATGGTGTCGGCTGAGGTGATTGGTCTCGTCGATGACAAAAATGCGTCCCCATACCTGAGGCAAAAGCTGTGTCATCACATCCTGGGATGTCCCCCTACTGATACCTTCTTCAGGTTGGAGCTTTTTCAACAGGGTCTTCAGCAACACTAGGGGTGAGATACCATCCCAAGCGCAAAGCCTGATACAGCTTGGTATGGTATAGGCCAAGTAATACGTGGCAACCGTTTTACCATTACCAGAATCCCCTAAAATCAAACCCATTTTGTTGCGTGAGTTATTTGCGGCTGCCAGTGTTATGTTGCGGGCTGTTTTCAGGGCTGTTGTGACAAAAATCGGCGAGAGCGTCAAGCGGCGATCATCGTTTGCCATTACTGTGGGGATTTCATTCGCTGTTGAAATCACATCAACCGTTTGCCCAAAATAGGCACGTAAATCACCATTTTCATACAGCTTGTCGTCGAGTCTAATATAACCGCCTTCTAGGACAGTCGTTGTTTGTGTTGTTGACATCATTTTTCTCTTTGTCAGTTAGTTAATGGAATACCACTCTGGTTTTGGAAATCTTGAACTGAATTTAACTTCAGTTACAATTTGAACTTCGACATCCGATGCTTCAGGCCATTGCCTAAATAATTCTTCAAATCCTCTCACATAGGCAACCACCACAACATACTCACGATCATTACTAAAACCTACACCCGT
>QNEL01000611.1 GCA_003645185.1 Candidatus Parabeggiatoa sp. nov. 3 | reverse complement strand
TCATATTCATATTCAAAGGAAAAACTATCCCCCTCGCTATTCGTGACTGCTGTGATTTTACCTTTAGCATTGTATGTCATTTCCGTGACTTGGCCCAAACTCGTCGATTTCTTGACTAGACGACGGGCGGAGTCATTATATACTGTTCACTGTCATAATTTGCGCTTTTGTATAGCCTTTCCCGATTGCATGGAGTGAAAAAAAATCAATCGTAAAAACAGCACAAGCCATTAGTTGTTGAATATGAATAGGCTTTCATCCTAATGTTTTTGTTTGCCTCAACATTAGGATGAAAAGCCGGAGCCTGTGGTTCCAAAATAGATATTTAAAAAAAGCGCAATTTATGACAGTGCTAAGTATAGCATTTACCGATTGAATGAAGTACAACATTATATTTTAATTCTCAATGAGTCAAATAAATATAAGTGTAGTTTATTCAAAAGGAAAACACTATAACTGACAGAATAGTTGAATAGTTAAATAGGAGCCCCCATGCGTATAAACGTAAATGGCGATAATGTTACCATTGTACCCAGAAAAAATATTGCCCCTATACATTTTACCATGAGTCTAACTGACCAATAATAAAAAATATTGGTGTACAGTTCACACCATGCCACAATCACAATTGGAACAACGGCCGGAATATAAAAATATTGCTTGCAAACCCAACCCATTTTCCAAAAAAATACGGTATATTGTGGTTGTGTTTTTCCTGAATGAGCTATTAAATCAGATAACACCGGATATATAGTAATCAGAAAGCATATATAAAATATGCAGTAGATAGTTATGTCAAGTGTTAAATCTAATTTCCTAAAAAAAACGGTTTTTCTCTTTATACTATTCATAATCTTCAGAATAATCTCTATTAGGCTTTCCACTCGCCCACATCGTAATAAGTACTGAAGCACAAATAAACAGGTATTTTACCGCAAAGGGCTTGAGCCAAGGGATTGCCCCTTGGTTGCTTCTATTAATTAAAATACCTGAAAATTTATGGTTCAGTATTTACCCAGGATATTGATCGGCAATACATACGATCAAGAACAGAAGCTTCAATCCAATGCGCTCATCCATGAATCATTTTTTGTCCGACTTCTCTTTCTTTTTATAATATTTAGGTTTTATTAGGCTTTCCACATAGTTGCCCGTATCGTAATACCCAGGATGTTGCTCAGCAATCTGACCAAGAGCATAGGCCTCTATCCAATGGGCTAATTCGTGAATCAGTAGGCTCGCGGAAGAGTTTACCGAATCCTTATCCGAAAACAAGCTTAAAGCAAGTGCTATACTCTTGTCAGGTTGGTTTGGCCAAGGCTTACCAGTAAAGACACCATCCCACCGCGTTTGTCCTTCGGACAGATTACCTGTGAAAAAAGATAAAAATTTTAAAAACAAATTTCTCTTATTAATCTTAATAGGACAATCCAATTCTCCTGACAAAATATCTTCAATATTTTTTCCTTTATGAATCAGTAATTCGTTGAAAAAATCCATAATATCAGGATTATTTCTAATTTGCCTGATTGCCAAATCAAGAACATCTTTTGGTTTAACTTCAAAAGGATAATTTGGATTTTTTATCACAAATTCCACTTTAAGACCAAACGGATCAACAAAACTCACCGGATTCCCCAACACATAAGCATACAGATTCACAGAGCGAATAGGATCAACCCTCAAATACCTCCCAGTTCTCGGCTCATAATACCGCCACCAATTATAATGCAGCCCCGTCTCCCCATCAAAATACTGCCCTGCAAATCGCAGATGATTTTCCACCAAATCCACATCAACCTGTGCCTTCCCAAAGGCTTCATAAACTGCTTCCCAAACCACATTACCTTGGCTATCAAGCAACTTCTGTGGTGTACCAAGATGATCTGTTTGATACCAATAATAACTACCATTGGTTTTCTGGAATAAGGGGTTTGTTGTCCACATTGAATCAGGTTGATAGCCGTAACCCTTGATTTCGACACCATTTTCATCGTACTCGCCGATAAGCCCTTCAGCGGCATAGACAAAATAGGTTCTAACCCCTTCAACTTCTTTCCAAATTCGACGGCCAAAAGGATCGTAGTCGTATTCAACGATGAGATTATCTTCGCTATCTGTTACCCGAACTAAACGGCCCTCAACATTATATTCGTAATGAGTCACTTGACTACCAAGCGTCTTTTTAATCAAGTTGCCGTTGGCATCATACTCAAATTCGGCATCACCATAATTAAGCAGTGCGTTGTTGGCATCATAGCTTCCTTCTACACCTGAAGCTGTCAAACGATTACTCAACAAGTCGTAAGTGTAATGCTCGTCTTCAAGCACTGGGTTGGTGGCTTGGGTTAAGCGAGATAACTCATCGTATTGATAAGCGTATTCACCCTGTTCCGTTGTCTTTTTCGTGATGTTGTTGGCCGGTGAATGTTCATACTCGTAATCCATCAGAAATTGTTGTGCTGGATCTTTAACGGCTTTTGAGAGCAAGCGCATTAAGGGATCGTAGGCTAAGTCAATCTGGCTGCCACCGGGTAGGGTGATTTTAGCCGGACGGTTCCAGTGATAGGTGTTGTAGGTTACTCTACCGGCATTGGGAATGTCAATGGCACTGAGACGATTATTTTCATCATACGAGTAGGTGATTTTGATGCCTTCGGGGCCGGTGAAGGATTTCTTCCGGCCATTGGCGTAATACTCGTAGCTGTGGCTTACGGTGAAGGCTCCATAATCAACCGTTTCACTCAGTTTCTGGCCTAATACGTCATAAGTATAAGTCGCTGAGGTGGTGCCATCATCGTAGGAGACTAGATTCCCGACGACATCATAAGTCAAGTGAACGGTTTTCACCGAGGTTTGGTGGTTATCTGCGGCATAGTAATCGACTTGCGTCAAACGAGAAAGTGCATCGTATTGGTACGCAATCTTTTGCCCTGATGCGTCAAAACGGGCTGTTTGATTACCGGCGGCATCGTATTCATACTGGGTGATTTGCCCTTCTGGCAGAATCTGTTTGATTCGATTATCGTTTTTGTCGTAGGCATAACGAGTCACACCACCTTTGGGATCATGAACGGCAATCAGGTTGTCTCTGGCATCGTATGCTAACCGAGTGATGCCGCCTTTGGCATCGGTGACTTTGGTTAGCCTTTCTAAAGCGTCGTATTCAAAGGCCGTGGTTTTGCCTTCTTTATCGGTTTGGCTCAGAATGTTTCCGGCTGCATCGTATTGATAATTCACGGAATAATTCGTGTCTTCATCAATAATATCTGTACTACGAACTAAGCGTTGCAATTTGTCATAATACCGGCGTTGGCGGTAAGTGGGATACTCAATTTCAAGCGGTAAATCACTCATTGTGAGGCTTTCCGCAGAACCGGAACGGGTGCCTCTACGCAATGAAGATGTGTTGTTGAGCGAATAATGGAAATGGGTTTCGTTATTCGCTCCGTCAATGGAACTCAGCAAATGCCCTTCATTATCATACAAGGCATTGAAGCTACTTTTTCCTTCTTCATCCGTTATCTGGGTTGGTAGGCGATTTTTATACGCGATTTCGCTTTCATGGCCTTTGGGATCAACCGTTTTGGTTAATTGGTTGCGTGAGTTATAAACAAATTGCCACTTATTCTCGGCGGCATCCTGAATTTGCGTCAAATTATCAGCGGCATCATACTCATACCGGGTAATCTGGCCCAAGGGGTTGGTTTGTGACAGTAAACGACCCTTTTTATCATAATCGTACTCCGAGATAAATCCCCGTTTATCCTTGATTTTCTGAGGATTGCCTAAGCTGTCGTGTTGCATCATTTCCATCTTGTGCCCTAATGGATCGGTGATGGAAGTGATATTGCTCTTGCTGTCATAAGTCAAACGGCTTGTGGTTTCTGCGGTATTGGCATCACCGGCACGAGTCAGGGAGGTTAATTGATGTTGGCTGTCATAAGAGAAATGCGTGACTTTTTCAACTGGGCTGCCAACTGCCTGATTCCTTTGTGACAAGTTTCCGGAATCATCGTATTGAGATTGGGTTTTATGCCCTAAACGGTTGGTAAATTGAGTGGGCCGGTTGAAACGATGATCGTATTCAAACGATTTGGTGGTGTTATCGGGATAAACCACTTGACTCACATTACCCCATTCATCGTATTTGCGATGTGTCATCAGGCCTTGAGCGTTAGTCATTTGCAAATCACGCCCATTGCTTCCGAGCTTTTTCACGACTCGGCCGTTGATCACGACTTGCTTGGTTTTGCCGTCTTTATCTGCCCAAACTTCTTTGACACGCCCTGAACTGCTG
>QNEL01000610.1 GCA_003645185.1 Candidatus Parabeggiatoa sp. nov. 3 | reverse complement strand
CCTACGACTACTGAACCCAGTCCGGCGCCTACGACTACTGAACCCAGTCCGGCGCCTACGAGTGAACCCAGTCCGGCGCCTACGACTACTGAACCCAGTTCGGCGCCTACGACTACTGAACCCGCGCCTACGACTACTGAACCAAGTCCAGCGCCTACGAGTGAACCCAGTCCAGCGCCTACGACTACTGAACCCAGTCCAGCGCCTACGAGTGAACCCAGTCCCGCACCTACGACTACTGAACCCGCACCTACGACTACTGAACCCGCGCCTACGACTACTGAACCCAGTCCTGCGCCTACGACTACTGAACCCAGTCCGGCGCCCGCCCCGGCACCAGCACCAAGGAAGCATACGCTTCAATTTAATTTGGAAAATGATGAGGTGCTGGATTTCTCTAATATTGACCGTTTAGCCCATTATCAGAATGAACTGAATGAATTGCATCAGATCATCAAACTTGATAACGTTTTAGCACAACAAGACAATCAGCAAGTCAGTCTGAGTCTTGATGACGTACTAGATTTATCCAACACAGAGAATGATGAGCAGAGCGCAGCACCTTCAAGCTGGGCAGAAAATATCGTTCAAACACTTCTCAATCTCGGAGGAAACGCCTTAAGCCCCATAAGCCATTACGATGATCTGTTGATAGGCTCAGAGGCCCTAACCCTAGACAGTTGAGATTTTAATCTGATTTACGGTTGTGTGTTGTTTGTCTCATTTTATTCCAATGTCTCGTAGGGTGGGATCGCTGTCGGCATTGAACTCAATATCAACCCAAAAACGAATCGCCCGCTTGCCCACCATTCCTCTACTTCGCAAAATAAATTTGGAACGAAAACCTTCGCAAAATAAATTTGGGGTCGATTTTTTCAACATTCGAGGTTCAAGTTTTTGCGCGCAAAAACTTGAACCTCGAATAGAGTTCACAGAGGGGCACAGAGTGCCACAGAGGGGAAATGGTGGGCAAGCGGGTGATGAGTAGGGGCTGCCCTGCGTGTTCGCCCTTTCAAATATAATGGTGTCCCCAAAATCCGTTACAATCAGCAATTATTCAAAAGAGGCAAAATAAGCGATGCAAGTTGTAGCGGTTTTCATGGTGACTCTCAAGGGGTTATTCATACCAACACAATCACCATACCAACCTATAAAATGTGAGGGTGGTGCCGATACGGCTTTAAGAAAGGTTGTGGTACCGTAACTAAATAACGCGCTGCAACTGTCATTGTTATCGCGGCACTGAATACCTGTGGATTGATTCGCATAGTTTAAACTGTAAACGACACCGTTACCGGTGCCAGCTGTTTTCACTGTGAGTTCATGTGTTGTATCAAAAAAGGCAATACATAACATGTTGTTTATCATCCATAAATTGCTATCACTGCAATCAGGATGGCCTCCCCAATCTATGAAAACGGATCCGGGTGTGGCAGTGGCAATCAACTTGACTTCAGTGGGGGTATCAAAACGATGGGAACAATAATCGCTGTCACAAACCATCCCTGTATCATCTTCTTGATAGCTGACAGTCATACAATCGTCAGTGTTGCAATCAATGCCTGATGGTTTACTGCGAACCGTGCCATAGCCGTCAATTTCCACAGATAGGCCCATGGTGGCGGGTAAAGGCCTTTGTCCTGATGAAAGCGTTTCGGTTGACACTTTTTTTTTTGAAACGTGTTTTGGTAAGGCTTGCTTTGATAAAGCCGTTTGAACTGGCGTTTGAACTTGGGAGGACGAGTTTGCCAAATTGAAACCAATCATCAGGGGATCGTGATCAGAAGATCGGTAATAATCGGCATTGTACAGGCCCGCTGATTTGGATGCACCATAATGTTCTTCTTTGTAATCAATCATTTGTGGTTCATCAGCATTGATATGCCATTCAGTGGCACCCGTTACCTTTGCAGTTAAACTCGCACTGGCTAAAGCATGATCAAGAGAACCCACTTGACCATGATAAACATACGAGTAGGTGTTTGCGCCAACGAATTTCTGAAGCAAGTCGGTATAACCGGCATTTTTAATGGCGGTGATAGGTTGTTCTTTGGCGTAAGCATTTAAATCACCTATGATGAGGATATTATCCCCGCCGGCAGTGGGATCAGTGGCTAACCAAGTGGTCAGCGTATTGGCGGCTTCAAGCCGCTCGGCATTCCAACAAGCTTGTCCATCATTTTGATTTTCATTGAGACTGCTATCAGTTGGACAACTTCCTTTAGATTTGAAATGGTTAACGACAATGCTGATTTGTTCGGCGGTAGCCTTTTCTCGAAAAGTCTGCACAAGTGGGGGCCGGCGCGAGTTAAAAGGCGATTTGGTTGTTGTGGCTGCAACGCCAATCGGGGTGACGGTTTCAACGCGGTAGATGAGGGCTACTTTGATCTTATCCGTGCCGAGAGCAAAACCAGGATTGATAAAAGCATAAGTCGTGTTAGCTGGTGTTCTGGCATTTAAACCATTGATCAAATCTTGAATCGCACTATTGGCTCCGTAACCGTCATTCTCTATTTCCAGCAACCCTATGATATCGGCTTGCATAACCACAATAGCATTGATGATTTTATTGCGTTGGCGTTCAAATTCAAAAGCGGTTTTGGCACCGCGTGACGTTGGAAATCCACCGCCAACACCATCACCATTGAAATAGTTTAAAACATTGAAACTGGCCACTTTCAGAGTTCCCCCGACAGCAGCCAGTGTTGCCGTGCGTGGGTTAGCAGCAATAAAGTTGGGTGGGCTGATTGGCTGAACACGATAGTTGTTAAAGCTATAATTCAACACGCCAGTCAGGCCAGTTACCGTATCGCCAGTGCGTAGCGTATGCGTCGCGCTGAGTTTGGGGTAGAGAATGGGCTCTGGATTGGTGCTTGTACTCCCATCATCAATAATAATGCGGTTTAAATCATTTTGTGTTTGTAGTGCATTCGCATTGGATCCCGGTGAGGTGATCTGGGTTGGCACGATCAGACGGCCAGATGATAAGGTGATTTGGCCGTAATGGCCTAACTCATAGTTATTACTGATTGTCAGTGTTTGTGGCAATTTGACTAACATGCCTTCGTAGCGTTCAAGATAGGTATGACTGTCAAAAGGCAATTTGAGAATTGCAGGTGTGACACTGGCATCGTGACTACAAACTGTGACTTTGCTGATGTTTTTTAATTCTGTGAGTTCGAAGTATTCGTCAACTTCACCCGTGATGCGCACCTGTGCACCGATATTGACATCTGTACCCCCTGGATTGTAAACAAACAGGCCTTCAGAGGTTGTTGGATCGTCATCAATATCAGCGTCTTGTTCCTGAACGAAAAATCCTTTTAACTGCGTATCGCTCTGAAAATCACCGACGACGATACCTTCAATGGTATGCGTATTGCCCTCTTCAACACTGGCAGTGCCGTTGCCTTGGAGGGTGTGGATTTTTGTCAGCATACCTGTGATGCTGCCGTTAATGTTAACATCATCAATTCTCCAAGTACCTGCACCGGATTCTGCATTGAAGCCATAAATTCTAAACTCAATGGGGCCCGTCAGATTTTCAAATGAGGTATTGAATGTGATATCTTGATGATTGCGTAAATTGGTGTCATCTGGCACATTAAAGGTTTTGAAATCCGTTGCAAAATCATCTAAACTTGAACGAATTGACCAATTGCGAATGCCCGTACCTGATCGTTTTTCATCAAGTGTTAAACTGGTTAATGTCATTTCAAATCCGCAATGGGGTTGGATTGTCAATGCGTAATAATCAGTCAGATCAAGTGTACTCTTTGACCAATTCTGAGCATTAAAAGTGTCCTTAGCCTTTTTAGGCGTTAAACCTGTTCCCCGACTCATCGCAGAAAGAGTAGCATTGCTAGGCTGATTATCAGGCTCAAATGTAGCCTCGTCTCCGATTGCATCCGTAAAGGTATAGCTTGATAATAATGTAGCCTGCACTGTGTTTAAAGTGAACAGTAACATTATTACCAATATGGTTTTTATAAGACTTTTTTGAGTCATAATTGGTGAATGAGTGAGTTATTGAAATGGTTGATGTTTAAATAATTGATGGTAGTTCCTACAAACCATAAGTACTGAAGCACAAATAAACAGGTATTTTACAGCAAAGGGCAATCCAGGGCGAAAGCCCAGAACCACCTTTTCAAGATTTCACGCTAAAGTTTCGCTTCGCGAAACTTTATTTCACGCAAAAGTTGCGCGCAACTTTATTTCACGCTAATGTTTCGCGGAGCGAAACATTAGCGTGAAATGTGAAATGTGAAATAAAGTTTTTGTTTGCCTCAACTTTTGCT
>QNEL01000609.1 GCA_003645185.1 Candidatus Parabeggiatoa sp. nov. 3 | reverse complement strand
AGTGCAGGATCGCTCCAGTTTCAATACCATTGGAAAACCAGGGCAACCACAAGGGATTGCCCCTACAATCTGCCCGTAGGGGCAATCCCTTGTGGTTGCCCCTTTTGATGCTTGCTAAGTGGTCTCAAGATTGGAGCGATCCCGCACTAGGGCCACCCTATTTAAATCCTTTTTTTATTAGGTTGTATCGCAAAGCCGAAACATACAATCCTTGTCGTTATAGGTTTTAATCCGCATCGATATACAATCCTTGTCGTTATAGGTTTTAATTCTTTTTTAGGCACCCTTCAAATTTAAGCAAAAGTAATTTACAGTTTGAATGATGAACCACGAAACACACGAAAGGCGCGAAAAAATAGGTTTGCGTTTGTCGTGGGTGGTCAAAAAATAGACGATTTATCAGTTTTTAAGTCGTAAACTGTACACAGAGAATTGAACGGTGCCCTTTTTTATATACAATCCTTGTCGTTATAGGTTTTAATCCTTTCTTATATACAATCCTTGTCGTTATCGGTTTTAATCCTTTTTATGAACACTATCAATACCTTAACTCATACTATTGAAAATGAGGCTCCGGTTTATTTTTTAGACTTAACGGTTGAAAATGTACGCTGTTTTGGTGATAAACAAACGCTTGATTTATCCGATGGCAAGGGTAAACCGGCGCGTTGGACAATTATTCTTGGAGATAATGGGGTAGGGAAAACGACTTTGCTCAAATGCTTAGCTGCTTTGGAACCTAATCCTGAGCTAAGGCGAGAAGATATGCCTAAAGATTTTCAAACGGCTCCTAAAGGTTTGTTTATTCATATACGTTCAACGGGAACAGATGAACCTGTTGGATTTTTATTTAATCGTTCCAATGATAAATTGTCAAAGAGGAATTAATAAATGAACTATTGGCTAATGCAATTACAGAAAGATAATAAGCCTGATAATACGGATATCATTAATAGGTTGAAATCCGGTTTTATCGGTATTGATTTGGATCAGTGTGAGGAGGTTGATAATGATTCAAAACCCTTAACACAATGGACGACAGATGAGATTGCTCAATATAAAGGGGGCACTTGGAAAGGCATACTACACGCTTTCCTTGAAATCAAAGTCTTTGATATTGTCTTAATCAGAAATGGAGTCACACCAATTGCGCTTGTCAAAATCGTGGGCAACTATGTTTTTAGTCAGCATGATTTAGAACAGGTGTGGTATAAACATCGATATCCTATCACCCTCCTTGATTATTACACTGCCTATCAGGAAAGAAATGTCGGGGCTCATTTGAAAATGCCTCAACTGCGTTCAATCCTAACGAAAGCCGTCGATTATCGAACTCAAAGCTATCAACTGATTGATAAATGGTATAAAGATTATTCTCGTCATCATGATGATGCGTCTGAACATAAGCTAATTGAAATCAGCATCAGTAATTTTAAAACCTTCTATGACTTTAAAATAGACGGCTTAACGCAAATCAACTTGATTGCTGGCAAAAACAATGTTGGCAAAACCAGTTTGCTAGAATCGGGCTATATCAACTTAGTCAGTCGTGATATTGAACATTATTTGACTTCACTCATCAAGCTCAAAAAAATGAGAAGTTGTTATCTTGAGACGCATTCGAGTCGCATAGCACTTTCCGATTTAAGACATGCGAAGGATTCAAATGATCTCACGATTCAGTCAAATATCAATACAACCGCTTTTCATGTCGAAAACGACGCAATACGTTTAGAAGTGAATGGCATCAGTCAAACGTATTCTCGTTTTGAAATTCAAAAACGGGTAGACAATGGAACGGTAATGGTTGATAGAAGCAACATTCAATTTATCCCTTCATTTTCTATCAATGATGAGACATTATCATTTCTCTTTTCAAAAATTCAAATGGCTAGAAAAAAAGAATGGTTGAATCAATCCCTAGCTGAGCATTTTGATGAAAACATAGTCGAATTTGACTTGATTTTAGGTGAGCCTAAATTGTTTCTGTTAAATAGAGATGAAGGGTGGATATCCTTATCTGAGTTTGGAGAGGGCATCAAGAGATTCATTACACTCATTTGTGCCATTTGGGCATCGCAAGAAGGCGCTTGTTTTATTGATGAAATTGAAGACGGCATTCATTATCTTCATTATAATAAATTATGGGAAATCGTTTTTAATACCGCTAAAGAAGCGAATTGCCAAATCTTTGCGTCTACCCACTCAAAAGAAATGATAGAAAGTTATTATAAAGAAGCCAAAAGGTTAGATCAAAAAGATATTTCATTAACCACTTTGGTGAGAGACAAGGAAAACCAGAGCAAAGCTATCACGTATGATTTTGATTGGTTAACGCATGAAATGTCTCAAAATCATGAGGTGAGAGGATGGTAAGAATTATATGTGAAGGGAAAACCGATAAGAAATTTATTTTAGCCCTCTTATCCCATATTGGAATAGAGGATAAGGCAGGTGATTTTGAAATAATGGGTTGTAAAAATAATTTCTTTGAAATTCAAAAATATAAGATGATCACGCAATTGGTTGATAGCGATCAATTAAAGAGATTACTTTTTGTGCTTGATGCGGATTATGAGGAAAATGATTCACGCTATGGCGGCTATGAATTGTGTCATAAATAAATTAAGAACCTGATAGACAAGCTTGGGTTGAGTAGTGTTAGTGATGTCATTATCATACGCGATTATAAAACGAATAGTGGATATTTAGAATCGCTTATTTTTTCGACACTTTCAGAAGAACAAAAAGCCTGTATCACACATTTTTTGGATTGCTCTAACTTTATGTCAAAAGAGAATCACAAATCTATTATCAATCAGATTTATAAAATGGGCTATCCAAATGAACCCTACAATTATGAACATCCTAACTTTAACGAATTAAAAGATAAGCTTCAAAAGTGATATCGAACCGAGCAAGACATAGCAAAGCAATAATCCTATCAAAAAAGCTCAGTTTCTCTTCCCTACACCCAAAATGATATTGTGCATTTTATTGGAAAAGTGGTTTTGGTGAGTTTGGAGACGGGGGTGTGATTAAAAGTACATGGCTTTTTTATTTTAAAAATAAAAGCTTAAAACGCTCAGGCCCCTTCGGTATTGAATGTGAATTCGAGGTTCAAGTTTTTTGAAGAAAAACTTGAACCTCGAATAGGCTTTCACTTAAGAAGTTTTTGCGCGCAACTTTTCGATGCGTCGTACAGCGAAGCTTCACCGCGCGCGTGAAAGCGTGAACCGAAGAGAGGCTACGCTAAATGTGAAAAGGTGAAACCTGGGGTTCCTGGCCATGCCGTTTTAATTACACCCGTCTTTCTCCCAATTTTGAAATTCAATACGTGTCCATTCAAAACGGTGATCACTATGACGTAATTTCCCAGCAGGTAGATTTTCAAATTTGACATTGTATTCGATATTCGGTGTCGTGATGATGACTGTGGTAGGGCTCGTCCATTCAAATAATACCTGTTCAAAAGCAGAATGTCTTGCTAAATCAAAGTGTTCAATCACTTCTATCACGGCTGCAGCATCATAACCATATAAGCGTTTATCGCGATAAGTCAGGGAACCTTGTATCAATTTAATACGCGCTTTTTGTGCCTCTGGCAGCTTTTCCAGATGTAAACGCCGCTGTGCGATTTCAAGTGCGCGATGAGACACATCGACTCCGACGATTTCTTCAAAACTTTAGAGTTAGCAGGAACCAGTTGGACAGGCCGCGCCAGATTAGTGATAAGCAGTAGCTTAGGAACCGTCACAAAATAACTTGGACATTTATAGATGTTGAGAAAACTCAGATAAAAGTTGATATCTTATTAATACGCCAACCCCGAAGGGGTTGAATATGAAACGCAGTAACGAGCGTAGCGAGATCATAGCCCCAGGTGGAACCTGGGGTTCCTATAAAACGGGTTTTCACTTAACAAGTTTCGCGGAGCGAAACTTGTTAAGTGAAAAGTTATTTCGTGACCATTCCTTACCCAAAATGGAAGTCATGTCACTGTTGCGAGAAAAGCGACTTGGTGCCCCGTTGACTAATTTGAGTTTAGGGAAGGCAATAGCTGTGAGAATTAAATTGATTTAAATATCGGGTGGGATCGCGGAAAACGATTTGATATTCGATGCGGATAAACCTCACCAGCTTCTTTTTTCTTACTCATCCATGATCATTTATCCCTGATAATTCGCTCTCCGTTGATAAATCAAAAATCGAGTTGCAACTGGAGTCCTGGATGGGCTGTCTCATCCGAACGGCCACTTGTATCCAAGCGACTTAATGGGGGATGCTGGTCAAAAGTCCCTAGACTCAAGGCCT
>QNEL01000608.1 GCA_003645185.1 Candidatus Parabeggiatoa sp. nov. 3 | reverse complement strand
TTTCGTGTATTTTGAAATGGGGCAACCACAAGGGATTGCCCCTACGCAATGCCATGTAGGGGCAATCCCTTGTGGTTGCCCTTTGCGCTAAAATATCTGTTTATTTGTGCTTCAGTACTTAGCTGTTGTCTCAAAGCTAATATACAAAGAAGATACTTCTATATCATAATTCTTTATTTGTCGCTCGAAAACTTGCTAGAGATAGATTTAGTCACCACCACCTGACTTGAGTTTTTAGCTGAATTTATGACGATGCTAAGTATAATGGTGTGCCTCATCGCTATTGAATCTCAATCTGCTTGCTTTTAATTGGAGAGCAAATCATGTCTTATGCCCAACTAAAAACTTATGAACCCACAAGGGTTCCCATACCTCGATTCAAAACGGGAGTCATCAGGAAACTAAAGCCAGATCGCCCTGCTTGGATTCCCGCCCATATCACAGAAAACTGGGACACTGATCCTTTTGCCTATCAAACTGAGGAAGAACTCATGCGAGGTGGTGGACTATATGGACAATTCTTAATGGATGTGGCTATCTCATTACGATACTATTTAGAAAAACAGGGCCTGATGTTATTGCTGGACACGTTTTTAATTTATCGGAATTCAAAGCAAGTCAAACACCGTATTGGCCCCGATTTATTACTCATGGAAGACTGTTTTCAGGCACCCTCATCTTATGATTTGGATACCCGGCCACCACCACGTTGTCTGATTGAAATCACCTCCCCCAAAAGTCATTTGAAAGATTTACAGAACAATGTGGCTTTGTATTTTGGTTTAGGCGCTGAAACTTACTTCGTCATTGATGGGGTTACACCTCAAAATAAATGGCGTGTACCCATTGAACTGCACTTGTGGCGAAAAACCAAAGGCCAAGCTTATCAGAAAATGGGGCCTGATAATGCCGGTTATTTTCTGTTGCCCGAAATGAATATTAAAATAGCGGTTCAAGAACAACGCTTCATTTTTGTCAATGCAGTAACAGGAGAAGTGTTGCGTGATAATGGGCAGTTAAGTGAGGCTTTAGC
Source organism: Candidatus Parabeggiatoa sp. nov. 3 (assembly GCA_003645185.1). Lineage (GTDB taxonomy): Bacteria > Pseudomonadota > Gammaproteobacteria > Beggiatoales > Beggiatoaceae > Parabeggiatoa. The sequence continues at coordinate 3,301 of QNEL01000608.1, read as the reverse complement.
ACAATCGGAAGAACGCGCCAATGCTGAGGCGCAACGGGCAGAAATCGCTTTTGAAGATGGCGAACAAAATAAAGCCTTAGAAACCGCCCGCAAAATGTTAGCCGATGGTTTTTCACCTGCCATCATTATGAAATACACCGGCCTTTCTGAAAAGGATATGTAGGTTGGAGTGAGCTTGCGAACTCCAACTGATAACGGATAACACGCAGATAAGACTGATTGTCATGATTGGCGCTGATTTTTTTAATCAGTCCAAATTTTAATCAGCGTTAATCATGAAAATCAGTTTAATCAGCGTTCTATCAAGTTTTTCCCAACCGCAAACTATTCATCACCACCGACACACTACTAAACGCCATCGCTGCCGCTGCCAAACCCGGATGCAAATGGCGTATGATCAGAGGCAAACTGGTAAAAGGATATAAAACCCCCATCGCAATAGGAATCAATAACACATTGTAGCCAAAAGCCCAAAATAGATTTTGTTTAATGGTTCGCATCGTCGCCTGACTTAAAGCTATCGCTTCTGAAACGGAACGTAAATCGCCTCGCATCAACGTCACATCAGCAGTCGCCATCGCGACATCGGTACCCGTACCAATCGCCATCCCCACATCAGCTTGTGCTAAAGCAGGCGCATCGTTAATCCCATCGCCTACCATCGCGACTAAACCGGAAGACTCCGATTGCAACTGCTTGATTTCATTGCATTTCCCCTCTGGCAGCACTTCCGCTAAAACGCGATCAATCCCCACAGCCTTTGCAATCGCTTCCGCCGTCGCGTGATTATCGCCTGTCAACATCACCACTTGTAAACCTAAACGGTGCATTTCAGCCACCGCTTCTTTTGAACCCGCTTTCACCGTATCCGCTACCGCGATTAAGCCTACGGCTTGATCATCGACATTCACCCCAATAACCGTTTTAGCCTCGTTTTGCAAACGCATCATGTTTTGTTTTAGCGGATGCCCCGCCTTTGCAAAAGCCGGCACCTTACCCAAGGCAACCCGTTTGCCCGAAACCGTCGCGATAATCCCTTCTCCCGTTATCGCTTCAAACTGTTGTGGTTCGGCTAATGATAAACCCCTCTCAAGGGCCGATTGAACAATCGCTTCACCCAATGGATGCTCACTACCCCGCTCCGCTGAAGCGGCTAACTGTAAAATCGCCTCCTCATCCCATCCCGCGTCGCCAACAATGATATCCGTCACACTCGGCTGGCCCGTTGTCACTGTACCGGTTTTATCCAACACAATGACTTTAAGCTGATGCGCTTGTTCCAAAGCTTCGCTATTCTTAAATAATATACCCTGTTCTGCCCCTTTGCCCATACCCACCATAATCGCAGTCGGGGTAGCCAAGCCTAAGGCGCAAGGGCAAGCAATCACTAACACGGCTACCATTCTCATCATAGCCGTCGTGAAATCACTCCCCAAACCTAACCACCATACCAACAGTGTCAAAGTCGCGATCACGATGATCGCGGGCACAAAAACGCTGGCAACCTGATCCGCTAAACGCTGAATCGGCGCTTGACTCCCTTGGGCTTGTTGAACCAAGCGAATAATCTGTGCCAGTGCCGTTTCGGCCCCCACTTTAGTCGCTTTGATTTTCAGTAAACCTTGTTTATTCAGCGTCGCGCCAATCACGGCATCCCCCGGCCGTTTATGCACCGGTAAACTTTCACCCGTCAGCATACTTTCATCAACACCCGATTGCCCTTCTATAACTTCCCCATCTACGGGCAGGTTTTCGCCAGGGCGTACCAAAATGACATCACCCACGACAACGGATTGAATCGCAATATTCGTTTCTACCCCATCGCGTATCACGCAAGCCGTTTTAGCTTGGCGTGCCATTAATGCTTTAATCGCCGCACCGGTTTGCCCTTTCGCCCTAGCTTCCAACAGTTTACCGAGTTTAATCAAAGTAATAATAACGGCCGCCGTTTCAAAATAAACGTGTTCACCCAAAGCCGAATTGAACAAAACGGCGACACTATAAAAAAAAGCGACAGACGTGCCCATTGCCACCAAGACATCCATATTGGCCGCGCCATTTTTAAGGGATTTCCAAGCTCCCACGTAGAAATCCCAACCGACATAAAATTGCACAGGCAATGTCATCAACAACATCAAGCCATTCACCCAAGGGGCAAAAGCCCAATCGCCAAGCCAACCCCAATCTCGACTCATACTCAAAACAAACAGCGGCACCGTAAAAGCCAAACCTATCCAAAACTTGCGCCTTTGCTCGTTGACTTCCGCAGCACGGGCCGCTTCTTCCCCATCTACCAGCGTATCGGGTTGCACAACGCCATAACCTATGCGCTGAATCGCAGCGATAATCTCAGCCTGGCTGGTTTGATGAGGGAAATATTCAATCGTCCCTTTTTCAGTCGCGAAGTTAACATGAGCCGTCACAACCCCCGGCGTTTTCTTAAGCAAAGTGCGTTCAACAGCGCGAACACAATTCGCACACGTCATACCCGTAATGGCTAATTCACACCGTGCAGTCGGTACATCGTAACCGATATCTTTGATTTTGTTGATAATTTCCTGCTCATTCAACAACGTAGGATCAAAACGACAAGTTGCTTGTGTACTGGCATAATTCACATTAACTTGCAACATGCCTGGCAATTTTTTGAGATTGCGCTCAATCGTCTTAGCACAATTCGCGCAAGTCATACCATTAATAGGTAGAATAATTTGTTTTTCGGACATGGTTATTTATATCTATAAATTATTACTCAATGAATTATTCGTTTAGCAACAAAATTCGTTGTACTCAACTTGCGAACAATCGTCTTAGAACAATTCGCGCATGTAGAGACGCGATGCATCGCGTCTCTACTAATAGGTAGAATAAACTTCTTTCCTCAATGCTAGCAATAAACTAATCCGTTCATTTAGCGTAGCGCAACGACGTTTCGTCAATCCGTTGTACTCATCAGCGAAATAATGTAATATTCCCTCGCGTTTTCGCAAAGGCCTGAAATCCCGTTATCAGTATTTGACAAACCTTAAAAACGGGATATCAAAAATAGGCCAAAAATCACAGCAAAAAAACCAATCACGGTTGACAGGCTGTCGGGCAAAGTAGCCCTAGTACAACTGATCTGGGGAATGATCGGATTGGCTCCCGAGTCGTTTTGAGATGTTAGTCCTGTTATGTCAGAAAAAAGAATAAAAATAAGTAGTTGATTTTGTTAAATATTTTTTAATGTTCAGTTGTTCAGTTTTAGAGGTAAATAGGGGTAAAATGAGTGTTCAATTGTTCAATTTTAAAATATCAACTA
>QNEL01000607.1 GCA_003645185.1 Candidatus Parabeggiatoa sp. nov. 3 | reverse complement strand
CCAGTAAAGGGCAACCACAAGGGATTGCCCCTACAAATCGCCCGTAGGGGCAATCCCTTGTGGTTGCCCCTTGGTTGTTTCTATTAATTAAAATACCTGTTTATTTGTGCTTCAGTACTTAATACTATGGATAATGCAAAACAACGTCAAGATACGCTTTTGGTTGTTGATAAGATACCGGCTAATAAGAGACGCGAAGCATCGCGTCTCTACAATTCCACAATTAATGATAATACTATGGAGAATGCAAAACAACGTCAAGAGACGCTTTTGGTTGTTGATGATATACCGGCTAATATTACCCTGCTATTAAAATTTTTAACGGATGCCGGTTTTAAAGTGTTGGTGGCTAAAGATGGTAAAGGGGCCCTCAAAAAATCCGAATATGCCCAGCCTGACTTGATCTTGTTGGATGTGATGATGCCGGATATCAATGGGTTTGAGGTTTGTAAAATATTGAAGTCGCAAGCCACTACCCAAGAGATTCCGATTATTTTTATGACGGCACTGTCTGATACGGTTGATAAGATTAAAGGATTTTCGCTTGGGGCGGTTGATTACCTGACTAAACCGATTAAGTATGAAGAAGCCTTAGTGCGTATCAATACCCATATCAAAATGTCTCAACAACAGCAGCATATTCAGGAACAAAATCTCAAACTTAATCTTTTAAATCAAGAACTTGAGAAGCGAACTGAACAATTAAAGCAACGTACTGGTATTCTTGAGAAAGCGAACTGCGAGTTGGAACGTCTTAATGCTTTAGATTGTTTAACCCAGATAGCTAATCGCCGTCGTTTTGAAGCCTATTTATTATCAGAATGGGAAGAAGTAGCGGCGGCAAAATTGCCTATCTCTTTGATTTTTGCTGATATTGACTATTTTAAACACTACAATGATCACTATGGGCATCAAGCAGGAGATGAGTGTTTACGAAAGGTTGCACAAGCCATTAACTGTGCGGCTAAGTGTTTATCTTATTTAGTAGCGCGTTACGGCGGAGAAGAATTTGTGGTTTTGTTACCTAAGACAGATGCCGAGGAAGCTGTGCAAGTGGCTTCGTGTATACAACAGTCGGTACAAAAACTTAAATTGGCAACGGCCCAGCCTTTGGTGAGTGAATATGTTAGTTTAAGTTTCGGCGTTTGTTGTTTGATGCCAAATCAGAACACTTCTCCGCAAACATTGGTTAAAATAGCCGATGAGGCACTTTATGAAGCGAAAAAACAGGGACGAAATCGCGTTATTTTAAATGATAGAACGCTGATTTAACTGATGATCATGCATTAACACTGATTAAAAAAAACAGCGTCATCAACGTTCTATCTATAGGATTTTGAGGTTGGCAGCATTTTGATTTTTAACGAATCTTTAAGCTTGCCAGCCCTATCAATACCAATACAAAGGTAATAATCCAAAATCTAACTATGACGCGAGGTTCGGGCCAGCCTTTGAGTTCAAAATGATGGTGTAAGGGTGCCATCCGAAAGATTCTCCTTCCTGTCAATTTGAATGAGGCGACTTGTAAAATAACGGATAGGGTTTCCATGACAAACACGCCGCCCATAATGAATAAGACTAATTCTTGCCTGACAACGACGGCTAGTATACCCAATGCGGCCCCTAATGCCAGTGCGCCCACATCGCCCATAAAGACTTGAGCGGGATAGGTGTTAAACCAGAGAAAACCGAGCCCTGCGCCTAGCATGGCGCTGCAAAAGACAACCACTTCACCAACACCGGCAATGTAGGGAATGCTTAAGTATGTGGCAAACTTCCAGTTTCCGGTGAGGTAAGCAAAAATGCCTAAGGCACCACCCACTAATACCGTTGGCATGATGGCTAAGCCGTCTAAACCGTCGGTGAGATTGACTGCGTTACTGGTACCGACAATCACAAAGTAGCTGAGTAGTACAAACACCCATAATGGTAAATCAATGATGACATCTTTCAAAAAGGGCACGATCAACTGCGTTTCAGCAGATGATTGGGCCGTCATCACTAATACAAGCGCGGCCCCTAAACTGACAACGGATTGCCAAAAATATTTTTGCTTGGCTGATAAGCCTTTAGAGTTGCGAAGCGATATTTTGAGATAATCATCTATCCAGCCGATGACACCAAACAATAGGGTGACGATCAAGACTATCCACACAAAGCGGTTGGATAAATCTGACCACAATAAAGTAGCTACCGCAATAGCGACTAAAATGAGCGCCCCTCCCATCGTAGGCGTACCGGCCTTCTTCAAGTGGGCTTCTGGCCCGTCATCGCGTACTTGTTGACCCATTTGATTCATGCGTAAACTGCGAATCATAAGCGGCCCAACGATTAAAGAAATAAGGAGTGCTGTCAATGCCCCTAAAATGGCACGTAACGTGAGGTATTGAAAGACATGAAAAGCACTGTAAAAAGATTGAAGGTATTCTGTAAGCCAAATCAACATATCAGTTATTAGTTATCAATGAACAATTATCAATTATCGGATAGAACGCTGATTCTCATGATTTGACTGATTAACGCTGATTTTATTAATCAGTGTTAATCATGATCATCAGTCTAATCAGTGTTCTATCATATCATAATAAAATGAAATGGCTTGATATAAAAATCAATTTTATATTCTTATGTAGGGGCGAACCTACGTGTTCGCCCTTTTGCCCTCATTATCTTCTATAAAATCAAAAGCATCAACAAAATCAGCAATAATCCCTCCAGCAGATTCACCAAGAAATCTTGTCTGTTTTCCTGTACCATCCGTTGTTTCAGCATTTGCCGATTCAAAAAATGGATAATCTTCGCCGGTTCATTCACTTGTTTTAATAAATCCAAATGAATCGGTAATGGATTTTCAAACAAGGTGAGTTTTTCAAGTTCAGACAATTTGTAAAAGGCAAATGGGAGCCTTGTCAGTTGATTATCGTTCAGATAAAGTCGCTTCAAACGAGACAGTTTGACAATCTCAGGAGGCAACGCTTTCAGTTGATTATTATTCAAGTATAAGATTTCTAACTGCGACAAGTTACCGATTTCAGGTGGCAAGGTGAGCAAGTGATTGTCATTGAGAATTAATAATCGAAGCTGAGATAATTTGGTAATCACACGCGGCAAAACCGTGAAGAGATTGCCATTGAGGTAAAGCCCTTCAAGGCGGCGAGACAATCTCGCCATTTGAAATGGCAAACGATTTAATTGGTTATTACTCAAATATAAGACTTTTAACTGCCGCAATTGACAAATCGCTGGCGGTAACGTTGTCAATTGATTATCGCTCAGATAAAGCACTTTGAGTTGAGACAAGTTGGCCAGTTGTCGTGGTAAAGTGGTTAACTGATTCCCACTCAAACCTAATTCTTTAAGGTGCGTTAATTCAAACAATTCTGGCGGTAAAGTGGTTAATCCCTCATTAAAGAGATGTAGCACCGTTTTTTTCTCATCAGCCGCTTGTTGAATCACGTCAAGTAATGCTTGGTTATTCATTGATTAGATCGTCTTCGTTCATTTGATCACTTTTTTTTCAACACAGAGTCCACTGTGTTCTCTGTGTTGCGTTAAAACGCAACCGAATTTTCCACTATGCACAAATGGTTCAATCATTATTTTGATTATAATACCTTATTAAAGTTTAATGCGCTAACGACTGTCGCTGATCGCATCATTATCGCCCTCGCATTTGTGCTATTAGTGTGGTTATATGTACATTATTGGATAGGTAGCTTTGAGTCTGCCGATTACGCTTTAATTTGGGTAGCCAATCAGGCCCCTAAACGCTTCGATTTACAAGATAATCAACGGATATCCGTTCAAGGGTATTTAGGTGAAAGCCTTATCGAAGTGAAGGCCGGACAGATCCGTTTTTTAACCTCACCTTGTCAAAGTCAATATTGTATTCATGCTGGGTGGTTGACAAGCAATGGAGAAGTTGTGGCTTGTTTGCCTAATCAGGTTACGATACAATTGCGCGGCAATCAAAACCTGCAATTTGATTCGATTGCTTATTAATCTTTAAATTTAAATGGTGGGCAAGCGGGTGATAGTTAAGCCTGGGCGAACACGCAGGTTCGCCCCTACAACCCCTGAATACGTTGGGTTTGGTAGGGGCAGACCTGCGTGTCTGCCCTGGGCGAACACGCAGGTTCGCCCCTACAACCCCTGAATACGTTGGGTTTGGTAGGGGCAGACCTGCGTGTCTGCCCTTAACGAAGGTGGCATTGCCGCTTACCCACCCTACATTGATCTAAAAATTCCACCATGACACCTTCAACACTGACTCAAACCTTACTCGGTTCATTATTAGACAGCCCCGCCATTGTCGAAGTCGCTTCACAAGCGGGCGGTTCGGTG
>QNEL01000606.1 GCA_003645185.1 Candidatus Parabeggiatoa sp. nov. 3 | reverse complement strand
TTTTATATAGGGAGGGCTAAATTAGTCATCTCTTTTAAAATCAATTAGTTATATAATTTAAAAATGAAAATGGAAATGCTCCATAAGCTAGATAAGATAAGCTTTTATAGAGCGATAGCCCTAAATCCCGGTGCCTTTAAATGATCTTTCTATGAGAGTAAATTGTGTCAGTTCATGAATCAACAAAATGGCAATGGCATAAGCACCATGTTCTGTTGTGACTTCATAATCATTCCAGCAACGCCGCATTTGTTGAGTCACATCAGGCCAATATAATTTAAAACGTCCGGAAAAATGACCACTCACTAATAACTCTACACCATTCTTATGCCCATTTCCTTCCAAGCATACAGCTGCAGCTTCAGCTAAACAGGCTCCAAAAGCTGGGGTAATCGCTGGTAATCCGGTTGCCAGTTCTTGTAATTTTAATATTACAGCATTATCAGAATTCATAGGAAAATCAATCTTTGCTAAAACGTAGTCGTGCAGATTTATGCAGAACGTTTCTGAACGATGATTTATAACATCGCTCAATATCAAAATAATAACTTTGCGCCTTTGCGCCTTTGCGTGAGATTAAAAAATCTCATATGAGCACCTGTGTTGAGTACAGCGGATAAACTCGCTTCGCTTCGTTACTTCGTTTGACGGAATAAACGGATAGTCTTGACGGACTGATGAATTAATCCGTTGAATCCGTAAAACCGTTGTACTAAATCACCGATCAAAACAGAAAATACCAAAGCAGGAGATATCCCCCGTCAAAGTCCTCAAAGCACAAAATTATCATTATCTGCCTCGCAACGGCCACACGTAGTGGGTGCGAGCCTTGCCGTCGTAGCTCACGCCGTTGGAGTCGAAGCCCACGACCCACGCGCGAAACGCGACGGTAGCAAGCGGCGTAGACGACCAGTAGTAGCGCGCCTGTACGCCCGAGAACGCATCACCTTCCTTCCAAGGGCCTGTTCCAGCAGCATTGGAGAGTGCTGGCTTATTATTTCGCCAATCCCCATATTTCTCATCTATCATCGCCTCCAACTCATCCTTGGTAGGCAAACGCCACATTCCAGCCCTTGAGCCATCACCCAGTCCACATTGTCCATGAGCCAGATTCGCGGCACTTTGCTTGGCGGTTTTCCAATTCTGTAGGCCAAAACAATTGGCATTCTTCAACCATATCAATCCACTCCGATTATCGGTGACGGTGCCATCGCCATTGTCGGTGTAGCGGTATGATGAATTGCTTGACACAGTTTCCACAGGGGAAAGTGGTGATACACGCAATATTTGTCCGACTGATAAATTATAAGGTGGTTGAAGACTATTCCAGCTAGCAATCTCTGCTACACTCAAACCATAATGCTTAGCAATCTTGTAAAGCGTATCCCCAAGTTGTACTACATAGTAAGCATCTGATGGAGGAGTTGATACGATGGGCGCACCATGTTGTACTGGACAACCATTTTGTTTCACCTTGACACCAGAAGAGGTTCCCAGACAAGCATCTTGATAATCTGCGACACTGTCTCGATCTGAATCTAACGGACAGCCGCGAGAATCAACGCCTTGAGAGATTTCTTTTGACGTGTTACGTGGGCAACGATCCCGATAGTCAGCGACACCATCTCGATCTCTATCTTTTGGACAACCGTTTGAATTGACACCTTCTGCAATTTCTTCTGCCCGATTATAGGGACAACGATCTTGATAATCGGCTACTCGATCCTGATCGCTGTCTATCGGACAGCCTTTTTGCCTGCCTTTTTTATAAACGCCCTTGGCGATTTCTGCTGGTGTGTTATGAGGGCAATGATCTTGATCATCGGTGACACTATCTCTATCCGTATCCTGTTTGTGATGGCTACCGAGCGCAAACACAAAATCACCGCGTGACAGTTTATAATCTCTGATTTTGCCATATTGTGGGGTTTGATCAGTATGTTCTGGCACTTTATTTTTGAGATACAGCCCCAATTCTTCTCCCGTGACATAACCATCTTGATAGAGATCACCTAAACCATAACGCAAAGCATCTACAAAAGCGGGTGTAAAAACACTTTTTGCGGGTACGCTTTCATCGGCACTGCCGGCTGTGATAAATTGACGTACTGGTAATTCAGCCATTTTACTGATTTGTCGCGACATTTTCGGCAATGCCTTCGCTTTAAACACGCTTCCCGAAAAACAACTGTCAAATAAAAACAGGGCATGTTTGGCTTCCATCCGCCGCGCCATGGCGAGAATTTCATTCATTGTCAGCGCTTTTCGTAAAAACCCTTTTTCATCAAAATCGGGATTCGGTGCGTCAGTTGGAACGATATAACCTTTATCTTTGCGCGTATAGCCATGCCCTGAATAGAAAAACAATAGGCGGTTGTCTTCATCAAAACCGTGTTGGTTGATAAACACTCTAAAACGAGCGCGTAATTGTTCCGCATTGAGATTCAAGTATTTTTCAACGTGAAAGCCTTGTTTTATCAACACCTCTTCAACTTGATCCAATTCCCTAGGAATGCTCTCCAAATTTGACCATTTTTTGGTGTATTGGCTTTGACCGATTAGGAGGGCATAGCTGCCGGTGTACGATGACACGATCTGTTGTCCATGTGAACTCGAAACCGTGGGCAAAGCGTGTTCCGGTGTATCTGAAACTGAGTGGGACACGATACCTGCTGGATCACGTTGTGATGGCCTTTTGAAATCAGCGGCAGATACACTGCCAAAGCTGAATAATATCAATAGGCTAGGGATAAACCAGCGTTTGAAAGTGTGACTTGAAAAGTTCATCTTGTTTTCTCCTGCTTAGCGATGACGAAATGTGAGTGTATTGACACAGCCTTCACAGATTTCTAATCTTTGCCAAATCTGAGAAAAAGCGTGTTCATCCATCTTGGGTGGCGGATTATGGGGGGAGTGCGTGATGATGCCAGCGGGATCCCGCATTTGTATTGCGCTTTGCAAACGGGATTGGGCCGTTTGAACTTGGGCCGCACTACGCCCACGCCGGGCAATCAGCACTTGTTGATATTGGTTCTCAAGTTGTTTATCCGGTTGGCGAGTGGCGATGATGTAAATCTTCTCTTCACCCATGCGCTCGTCCAAGTAAAAGGATTTGTCTTGCGCGGGGATAAAGTAAGTGATATTGGGTTGCGCGGGGTTAAAGTTGTTGACGACGACGCTATTAAACTGAGTCATGGGAAACAACTGGTAGAGGTTGCCAGAAGAGCCTTTTTGGAAAATATACACATAGGTGGTTGAGGTGGGGGTGAAAATAATTTGATACTGATCACCGGAGTATAAGGTGTCGCCGTCATTGAGTTTTTTGAACTCTTCGTTTTGGTTGCGACGGTGGCGATATTGAATATCAATATCTAATGGGGGGTGAGCATTATCTGGCACAAGCGTGGGTAGAACAGCTCTTTGAGGAGCGGTTGTCGATTGGGCTTGGGTTTGGGATGCGGCAAGGCCGATCCCAATGTGAACAGCGATAAGGCTGTATAATATCTTGTTTTGTATGCGATTTGTCATTTTGTTTCCTGATGAATTGTGGGTTATTTAGAACTGAGAAAGAATTTTAACGCAAGAGACGCAAGAGGCGCAAGAGGCGCAAATGACGGGTTTAAACAATATCGGAAGGGTTGATGTTTTTTGTCACGCTTTCGCGGATATCAAACGGTTCACGAATGGGTTTTGTTGTGCGTTTTTTTCTCTTTTCCTTATACCAAGGGAGGCGCTTGACGAGATTTCCTTGGCGTATTTTGTATATCTCGTGGTAAAAATTTTCTTTCATGTTTGTCATCCTCTATGTTGGTGTCTCAGTGACAAAATATTGGGTGACATTGATAACGAATGTCTGATCATTTTGTAAATCATAAAGTTGACTCAGATGTCTTGCCAATCTTTCTTCCATTTTGGAAGCGTTTTGCACAACTTCAAACAATTTTTCTCTGGCCTCTTGTCTATCAATGACAAAGCTATGTGAGGGATAACCGGCTACAAGTAGTTTCAAGGCATCAGCTTGTAAATTACCCCGATTTAATCTTTCGCCATATTTGCGAGCAATTTGCACTGAGCGTTGATTACTCCCTAATGTTGTCGGATTGATTTGGGCATAGATTGGGGCAAATAAGTTCGTTGCAACATGGGATGCGACTTCTAAAGCACTTTTTGTGGAAATTTGACCTTCACTGTTTTCCACAAGCCTCATGACGGTTTCTTCAAGTGTGTCTAATGAAAACGATTGAAGATAATCGAATGCTATCATTAAATCTAGCACAGAATTACGTTGGTTGAGTTCATCCGTTTTCATAATCTGAACATCTAATGGGCCCAGTTCGGCCGTGTCT
>QNEL01000605.1 GCA_003645185.1 Candidatus Parabeggiatoa sp. nov. 3 | reverse complement strand
GGTTTGGGATGCAAAATAAACACGGCCGATGTGATTAAACCATCGCAACCCTCTTTTTGAATAGCGGGCAAACCGCCTAATACTTTATTAGTGACATCTTTGCCTAAACCCGGTTTGCGTATTTCAGTACCCGGTATGTGTAAGATTTCAGGTTCACCCATCGGCGTTTTGCCATCGCTTTGATAACGAGTGATACGAAATTCGGCGATATCAGAGGCTTGAATTTTGGCAAGGTGATGATTTAAACGTTCCACCTCTAACCATTCTGCATTCGGTGTGACTAAACGCCAAGAGAGCAAATTATCTAAAGTGGTGCCCCATTGCACGGCCTTTTTGCCACCGGCATTCATAGCAATATTGCCCCCAATGGTAGACGCATTTTGAGAAGTCGGATCAACCGCAAAAATCGCATTCTGCTCTGCCGCCTTTTCCGCCACACGTTGCGTCACAGCACCTGCCTGTACGCGAATCCTTTTCACCTTGCCCTGATAAACTTCAATCTCACCCAAAGCCTCTAACTTTTCAGTATTGATGACAGCACTTTTCGCCACTAAAGGAATCGCGCCACCGGTATAACCCGTACCCCCGCCACGCGGGATAATGGTTAATTGTAATTCAATACAAGCCGCAACCAAAGCAGCCACTTCTTGCTCAGTATCAGGAAAAATGACGACTAAAGGATATTCAACACGCCAGTCAGTGGCATCCGTGACATGCGAAACGCGAGAAAAGCCATCAAAACAAATATTATCCTTGCGCGTGACTTTGGATAAACGTTTCAAAGCAGTGTGACGTAGCTGCGATTGATCAGCCAACCATTGCTCAAAGCTTTTCACAGCCTCTTGAGCATGGGTAGCAAGTTGTAAAGCGAGTTGATTACCATTAGCGCGTAATTCAATTTGCTTTAAGCGGTGATAAAGGGCATGAATTAAAGAATCGCGCCGTTTGCGATTAGCTAATAAATCGTCTTGAATGAAAGGGTTACGTTGAATAACCCACATATCGCCTAAGACTTCAAATAACATACGCGCCGAACGCCCAGTGCGGCGTTGCCCACGCAATTTATTTAAAACGTGCCATTGTGACTCACCTAACAAGCGAATCACGATTTCACGATCAGAAAAGGAAGTATAATTATACGGGATTTCACGAATACGAATTTGAGAAGACATGTTTATTTGTTAATGGTTAATGAGTTAACAATTTTGATTATATATTATAAAAGGGCATAACCCCTAATTTCATGCTGGTTTTCTGTCAATTTTATTTATAACGCAAAAGACGCAAGAGGCGCAAGAGGCGCAAAAGATGTTAAGATATTTTTTAGCGTTTCAAATAAGATTTGTAGGGTGGGTAACGTCTTTTTGTTGCCCACCATCTAAGCTTAAAGGGCCGGTAACAAAAAGACAAAGCTGGCCCTCATAAATCTCTTTTTTTTAAATTAAGGGGCCGGCAACAAAAACACGTTACCCACCCTACATTATTATTCGTTTATAATGTTAGACATTGAGGTTAAATATGATAGAAACACAAATTTATCTCACTGAAAAAGAAAGCGATTCCTTACAACGCCTTGCTAATCAAATGGGCAAAACACCAAATGGACTCATTCAAGAAGCGGTGGCTAAACTGCTGAGTCAATTTGATGAAGAAACACTGCGAAAAAATAGGATGGCTGCCGCTGGTATTTGGCGAAATCGTGATGATATACCGGATTTGGATAACATGCGTCGTTCGGCAGAGCGTTTTCATCTTGGTTAGGCCTTAAAAATGAATCAATTATCGGTCAATTTACCCAAAACGCTTCAACATCAGTTGACGGTTTTAGCTAATAAAAACGATATAGCTCAACAACGCGCATCATTTAATGCACTACTCCAAAATTTGGGGCAAGCATCTTATAATGAGATTTCTGCTGTACTTGCGGACAGAGAAGTGGTTGAACCCGAAGCCGGATTAAGCCCTGACGTGATTAAGCGATTGCAAAAACGTATTGCTGAAAAACAAAATGTCGTCTTTAGTAAATAGCCAGAGTTGATAATTTTCTATATTGTTGAATAATAACGTATTTAAAATTATAGGCTAAACTCAGAAACTTTTTTAAGACAGAGTAAATAACGCAAGAGGCGCAAGAGGCGCAAAAGATGTTAAGATATTTTTAGCGTACTTTAGCGTCTGTTGCAAAAAAGCGCGTTTATTATTTTGAATTGGCTTAGCGTTTAATTCAATTTTATTATTAATTAACGGTTTTATGGCCCTTTAAAAATTTATCTCAACAAGTATTGAGGCGTGATATGAATAACAAAAATCAATTTAACCACATTTCAATTAAGGGATACCGTCGTCTCGCTTCTGTCGATGTGCCAATTCGGCCCTTAACCGTCATGATTGGAGCCAATGGAGTCGGTAAAACGGCCTTTTTGGAAGTCTTTTCTTTATTGGCAGCCTCCGCTAGGGGGCAACTTGCCTCCAAAATCTCGGAATTAGGTGGCATGAATGACATTTTGACGCGAGATCAGGCAAAGTCTTTAGTCTGTCAACTCTCTATGCGGAAAGATGAAACTGAATCACTTGATTACACGTTACAGATTGATGCAAAGGGACACGCTTTTGAAATTGCCACTGAAACCCTTAAACAATCCCCTGATCTGTTTAAATATATTGAACGTCATCAGTTGAACGTTTCCGCTTATGATAACCGACAAAAACCCTTCAACGATTGGGAATTAAACCCTTTTGAAAGCATTTTATCTCAAATACCGAAAAACCGAGTACCCGCTAATTTGAAAGGGCAATTGGCTTCTTCTACTCATTATAGTGCCTTTGTTCTGAATGTCGCCTCCAATTCCCCTATTCGATTGCCCCAAACCATGCGCCCTGTCACTTTACCGGGTCAAAATGGTGAAGATTTAGTTGCTTACCTCTATTATTTACGAGAAACAGAAGCTGATCGTTTTGAAATGATTGAAGATAGTCTGGCCGTTGCTTTTCCGAATTTCAAACGCTTGAGTTTTCCCCCCGTGGCAGCCGGCACGCTTGCCCTCACATGGCATGACAAAAATTTTTCAACACCACTGTACATGCATCAATTATCAGAAGGCACTTTGCGTTTCTTATGGCTCATCACTTTATTGCAAAGCCATAATTTAACAGCGATTACACTAATTGATGAACCAGAAGTGAGTTTGCATCCACAATTATTGAGTTTTCTATCTGGACTGATGCGTGAAGCGTCACAACGCACCCAATTAATTATCGCAACGCATTCTGATCGTTTAATCGGTTTTTTAGAACCTCACGAAGTTTTAGTCATGGATGAAGAAGAAGACAATGGCTTGACAACCATGACATGGGCAGATGAACTGGATTTAGAACATTGGATTGAAGAGTATACACTTGATCAAATTTGGCGTATGGGCATTATGGGAGGCCGACCATGAAAATAGCTATTTTGGTAGAAGGCGAAACAGAAGACGCTTTTAAACCTCATTTACGCGAATTTTTGAAAGCACGTTTAGCGACTCATAAAATGCCTAAATTGGTTATGGTGCGTTGTGATGGACGTATTCCTAAAGGAAATGAATTGAAACGTCGTGTCGAAAAATTATTAAAAGGCAAAAACTCAGCTGATGCTGTCATAGCCTTAACAGATGTTTATACGGGCAGTGATGATTTTATAGATGCTGCTGATGCCAAGCAAAAGATGAAAACTTGGGTAGATCATCACCCAGATTTTTATCCACACGTCGCACAACATGATTTTGAAGCGTGGTTATTACCTTTTTGGTCAGATATTCAAAAATTGGCAGGACATAATAAAAAAATGCCCGGCCAAGAACCTGAAAAGGTAAATCATAACAAACCGCCAGCCAACCATCTGAAAGAAATTTTTCGACTTGGCAAGCGTAGAGATTACCACAAACCCCGTGATGCCAACCACATTTTGAAAGGAAAAGACTTAACGATTTCTGCAAACGCTTGTAGAGAATTGAAAGCCTTTCTAAACACCCTCTTAACGTTATGCGGAGCAACACCACTTCCATGATTTTGAGACAGAATAAATAACGCAATAGGCGCAAAAGATGTTTTTGAATTGGCTTAGCGTTTCAAATAAGATTTGTAGGGGGCCGGTAACAAAAACACGTAAGGAGCCCTACATTATTATTCGTTTATAATGTTAAACTTAACACCTATCAAGTTTGGCCTGATACTTTTTTTCAACACAGAGTTCACAGAGGGCCACAGAGTTTCACAGAGTAGACTTTTGCGTGAATGACTTATTCTCTGTGGCCCTCTGTGGCCCTCTGTGTACTCTGTGTTGAAAAAAAGCGCAACGCAAAAAATAAATTAATC
>QNEL01000604.1 GCA_003645185.1 Candidatus Parabeggiatoa sp. nov. 3 | reverse complement strand
GCATATCTTTCTTTCGAAAATTTGGTAAAAGAAGTGGAAAACATTTTGACGCAAATTGGCTCCGAATTCAAGATTAATTTTGCCTTCTGAAAATGTACGAAAATTTATGCTTCAGTACTTAGCAGCCGCGATGAGACTGCGTCTCATCCTATTTTTTATGACGTTCATAATGAACCTCCGTTTTAAGTTTAAATTAAATGGTGGGCAACAAAAAGACGTTACCCACCCTACATTTATTAATTCGGTTATAAGATTAAAAAACTTATGCTTCAGTCCGCAAAAGACGCTAAAGAGGGTTGCTGTCAAAAGAAATCGCATCATCTCTTGCGCCTCTTGCGCCTCTTGCGCCTCTTGCGTTATAAATCAACATAAAAGCAGATGAATGGGGGCAACCACAAGGGATTGCCCCTACGGCCTGCCTGTAGGGGCAACCCTTGTGGTTGCCCCTTTCAAAAAACCGAAAACTTGAACGTTTAAAGTATAATCAAGGTTTTTCCAATGATCTAATTACCCGTTACCCTATTTCGCTTCTCTGAGCTTTTTCTCAAGTTCTTTTATTTCAGAACGGGATAAACCAGCAAGCCTTTCCTCGGGTTTAAGGCCTATGAACCGTTCTTCGAGTTTCAGACTCTTTAACCGTTTTTCGACTGGTAGCGTTGAAAAAAGCTCTTCCAATTCGCCATGGTTAAAAAGATTCTTTCCCCACATTTCCCCTATCTGTTTTATGTCTTTAGGGGTTAAATTAAGTGCCATGTCATCATCCTCTTTTGTTGAGATCAGTTGCCATAACTCAATTATAAACCATTTGAATGGCTTGGGTATGAATTTGAAACCTTCATCGTTTAATAAGGTAAAGGCTTTCAATCGTTTCCGTTTTTTACTGGCTAAACACGTTACCCAAGCATTATGAAGTTCATCTGGTAATTCGTTTAGCGAAATCAAAGTAATAGGCTTCAAAGTAATATTGTCACTTTGATATACGCCAGGTTGTACTTGAATTGTATAACCGTATTGCTCCCGATTGGCTTTTTGAGGCTGTATTGCACAAATCACAAAAGTTTGTATTTCTTCATCGCTTAATTTTTGTGATTGTTTGTAAAAATACTCGTAGGCACCGGCTTGAATAAAGGTGTCTTTTGAGAGGGATTCCGTTGCTTTAAATTCAATTAGGATAATGAGCGCCCATCAATTCTTATGTATTTCACGCGCGTCGTGAAGCGGAGCTTCACCGCGCGCGTGAACCGAAGGTGGGCTACGCTAAATGGTGGGTAACGTGTTTTTGTTGCCCACCAGATGATAACTGATAACTTATTTCCACATTTAGCGAAGCTAAATACCGTTTTTGCGCGCAAAAACTTGAGCGTGGAATTGATAATTGGATTGATTTTGAGATTTTTTTCGGATAAGACCGAAAAAACTGCAAAATCAATTTTGCACTCCAACTTCGCAAAATAACAGACATTCCAAACTTCGCAAAATAACCCGTTTAATCATTTCTGCGCGTGCTTTGTTTAAAGCCGGTTATGATTTTGAAAAAATGATCAAACGGTAGCTATCGCCATAAATTTGTTATAAAAAATGTATCAATGTGGCTTTTATTGAGGAAACGACGGGTATTTCCCATGAGGAATTAGTGGCTTTGTCTCAGCAAACGTAAATGCCCCAACTAATGCTATCGGTGCTGTTTGAGTTCATGGTAATGCGTAAATTAGAAATCCGATTTTTTCTGCGAGCTTTTTTCCAACACAAAGTTCACAGAGTAGCACAGAGTTTCACAGAGAGAGTCAAACCTCTGTGGCCCTCTGTGGATATCTGTGTTCTCGGTGTTGAAAAAAATGAATAAGCAAACACATCCGTTTTGCATTCAAACTAAAATTTTAGTTTGCTTATCAACTTATTGACGATATCCTCTGTGTGTGATTATATGTCAGCATAATCACACAAAATCAGATCATTAAAAATGTTAACACCCATATCGTCCAAATCCACAAACTCCTCTGATAACGCGGCTTACACTTGGCAACGGATCCTTGATATTGCTTTGCGCCATAAACGAGAACTGATCTTAGCGCATATTATCGCCTTCCTTGCTACGCTCATTATTGTGCCCATTCCTTTACTCATGCCTTTATTGGTTGATGAAGTCTTGCTTGATCAACCCGCTACCTTGGTGAATGCGGTTAATGGGCTCTTTCCTGTCAATTGGCATGGCCCTATTTTGACGGTTTGCGCTATCGCTGGCTTCAGTATCTTATTGCGTTTTCTGGCCTTGCTGCTTAGCGTGTGGCAAATGCGCCAATTTACCATTATTGCCAAAGATGTCGTCTTTCGTATTCGGCAGCACTTAATCGGCCGCCTTCAGCGTGTGTCGATGGCCGAATATGAAACCTTGGGCAGTGGACAAGTCATTTCCCATTTTGTTACCGATTTAGACACCCTTGATCAATTTATTGGTAATAGCATTAGTAAACTTTTGATTGCCGTTTTAACCTTGCTCGGTGTCGCTATCGTATTATTCTGGATGCACTGGCAACTCGCTTTATTAGTGCTATTGATCAATCCGGCGGTGATTTACATAACGATTATCTTGGGTCGTCATGTCAAGGAATTAAAACGCAGTGAAAATAACGCTTATGCCGTTTTTCAACAAACCTTGACTGAAACCTTGGAAGGCATCCAACAAATCCGTGCGGCTAATCGTGAACAATATTACTTAGGGCGTGTCACTGAGAGTGCTAATGAAATCAAAAACCATGCGATTGCTTACGCTTGGAAAAGCGATGCAGCGGGGCGTTTATCTTTTAACGTTTTTGTATTTGGCTTTGAAATGTTTCGCGCTATCAGCATGTTAATGGTTGTCTTTTCTGATTTGACGATAGGCCAAATGTTTGCGGTATTCAGTTATTTGTGGTTTATGATGCAGCCTATGCAGGAAGTGATCAATATCCAATACACTTTTCATAGTGCTCAAGCAGCCTTGCAGCGCGTTAATAAACTGTTTACCCTTTCAGAAGAACCTCATTATCCTCACAAATACAATCCGTTTGAAAATCAAATCACTACTGATGTGCGTTTGGAAAATATCCGTTTTTCTTATAATCATCAAGATTGGGTATTGGATCAAATCTCGTTAGAGATCAAAGCGGGCGAAAAAGTGGCCTTTGTTGGTGCCAGTGGCGGGGGTAAAACGACTTTAGTTCATGTCTTGCTTGGCTTGTACGCGCCTCAATCGGGTATGGTTTATTTTAATCAGGTGCCAGTGACTCAAATTGGCATGGATGTGGTGCGCGAGCATGTTGTCACGGTGCTACAACACCCGGCTTTGTTCAATGATACGTTGCGTATGAATCTGACTTTAGGCCGCGATATCCCAGACGATAACATTTGGCAAGCTATTGAAATTGCACAACTTTCTGAGGTTGTGAACACGATGACTGATGGCCTAGACACGCTACTGGGGCAACGTGGTGTACGCCTTTCTGGTGGGCAACGGCAACGAGTGGCTGTGGCACGCATGATATTGGCTAATCCTAATGTGGTG
The DNA here is from genome assembly GCA_003645185.1 of Candidatus Parabeggiatoa sp. nov. 3. GTDB lineage: Bacteria > Pseudomonadota > Gammaproteobacteria > Beggiatoales > Beggiatoaceae > Parabeggiatoa. The sequence goes on along the minus strand of QNEL01000604.1, from coordinate 823 downwards.
ATTTTAGATGAAGCCACTTCTGCCTTGGATACTGAAACGGAGGGCAAACTGCATACGGCGCTTAATGCATTTCTGAAAAACAAAACCACTATCATTATCGCCCACAGACTGAGTGCGGTTAAACAGGCAGATCGCGTGTTTGTTTTTGAAGAAGGGCGTATTATTGAAGAAGGAGATCATGATAACCTGATTCGTGAAAATGGGTTATACGCTAAATTGTATAGTCGATAAGCACATTAAAAGCAATGTATCAATTATCAATGTGGTTATTATATTGCCTGTAGAGACGCGATGCCTCGCGTCTCAGCGCAATGTATCAATTATCAATGTGGTTATTATATTGCCTGTAGAGACGCGATGCATCGCGTCTCAGCTTTTAGACGCTTCGCGACGCGTCTCTACGAATCGTGTCGAATATTTGAGACGCGAGGCATCGCGTCTCTACGAATCGTATCGAATATTTGAGACGCGAGGCATTGCGTCTCTACAAATCGTGTCGAATATTTGAGACGCGAGGCATCGCGTCTCTACGAATCGTGTCGAATATTTGAGACGCGAGGCATCGCGTCTCTACGAATCGTGTCGAATATTTGAGACGCGAGGCATCGCGTCTCTACGAATCCTGTCGAATATTTGAGACGCGAGGCATCGCGTCTCTACAAATCGTGTCGAATATTTGAGACGCGAGGCATCGCGTCTATACAAATCGTGTCGAATATTTGAGACGCGAGGCATCGCGTCTCTACGAATCGTATCGAATATTTGAGACGCGAGGCATCGCGTCTCTACGAATCCTGTCGAATATTTGAGACGCGAGGCATCG
>QNEL01000603.1 GCA_003645185.1 Candidatus Parabeggiatoa sp. nov. 3 | reverse complement strand
CCCAGGTTCCACCTGGGGTTCCATAAAAACGGCATGAAAAATTTAAAAAGCACAACCCCGAAGGGGTTGAATGTGAATAGCCCCAGGTTCCACCTGGGGTTCCATAAAAACGGCATGAAAAATATAGATCAAAAAAACCTCTCAGTCAACACCCTAGGGCGAACCTGCGTGTTCGCCCTGCCCTTTTATTTTAAAATTATTGCTAAATCATAACACGATGCGATTTTTCAAACTCTTTCTTCACTTTATCCTGCTCGGCTGGCTATTCAGTTGGCTCACTACCCTGTTAGCGCGTTTCCGTTTTTTTCCCTACTTACAACGTTGTTGGCAATATTGTTGGGTGTCACGCACCCCTTTCCTTAAAAATCTGGTCATTGGCACTCTATTTGCCCTGTTATTTGTGGGTTTATACGACAGTCAATGGATAGCCGATCTTGAGGATTTACACGTTGATTGGATGATCAGTCTCTATCGGGGGCAACCTCAGCTAAAAGCGTCACCGCATTTTGTCATCCTCGATATTGACAATCAAACTTATCGCGACTGGCAAGAGCCCGCTTTAACACCGCGTGATAAACTATTGAAATTGCTGAAATTTGCCGTCACGGCACAGCCGAAACTCATTATAATTGACATCGTTTTAGCTTCTGAGCAAGAAACAGAGAAAGGCCGGTTACAAGATGCCGCCTTGTTAGCGTACCTTGCCAATTATGAAACCCAACATTGTCAAACCACTTGCCCTCATATTTTATTAGCGCGAGGCTTGCGGTTGCCAGAGAATGTGATCCCTTATGATCCCAATGTGGCCCCCTATTATTTAGAACAAGCGCCCAGTTTTTTAGAGGCCACGGTAGCCAAATCGCCGCATATTCATTGGGCGGCCGTTTTATTTGATCGAGAAAAGGATCGCATTTTGCGCCGCTGGCAATTATGGACACCGACGTGTACTGATGCTAAACCAACAGTGGTGCCCTCTATGTCATTATTAAGCACCACCTTATTAGCCGAATCAACGCAAGGCGCGCCTCGTTTACAAAAAGCATTGGATCAATTTAAACCGCACTGTACCGACTATTCAGAAAAAGAGAGATTACCTTCGGATATCCAAACGCCCCTTTTTAAACTCAACAACGGTATCTCATTTGACTTGCAACCCTCGCGTTTGAGCCGGCGCGTACTGTATACCATCCCTTGGCGCATGTTACCAGGTGATAAACCCCAAAAAACGATTAGCGGTAGTTTACTGTTAAAACGTTTTCCGGCCCTTATACCACTACAAGAGGGAGCCAAAAATACCCCTTTACACGATAGCATCACCATCATAGGCGGCAGTTTCTTAGCAGGGCGAGATTGGCACAGTACACCTTTGGGCTGGATGCCCGGCATGTATGTCTTAGCGAACAGCATTCACTCATTACAACAATATGGGGTATTAGAACCCCCACCCGTTTGGCAAATTTTCTTATTTGCTATCGTATTGATAGTGCTAACCAGTTGGCTATTGACGCGCTTGCACTCATTTTGGGCCATGTTGATTTCCGTCGCCGTTTTCATTATCATCCTCATCCCCATCAGTTTTTATCTATTCCAATATGGGGTTTGGTTAAGTTTTGCGATACCGTTAGCCGCCATTCAATTGCGGCAATTAGCGGAGAGTTTTAAAGAACCAATGGATTGTAAAGATTTTTTTGTACAGTGAGTCTATAACATTTTTCGTTTGGGTTAAATACAAGAAAGGCTTCGTAGGGTGGGTAAGTGGGCGACAATGAACTCTATATATAAACCCAGATTTCACCGCCCGCTTGCCCACCATCCTAGCACCAGAATGTGGGCAAGCGTTTGGTTCGATTTTTGGCATTGTTGTGAGATTGTGGCACCAAATGGTGGGCAAGCGGGCGGTTAGATTTTGGGTATGGAGTTGAGATTGTGTCGCTAAGCGATCCCACCCTACAAGATTTTTGGCGCTTTCTTCACGCAAAAGGAAAATGCTATAGATTTTCAGATATTTAATTTCAAAAGGGCGAACACGCAGGTTCGCCCCTACGGGGCCTGTGTAGGGGCGAACCTGCGTGTTCGCCCAATTTGATTTGTGAAATTCTTTTTATGAACCTCTATATATTCAACAATTCGCTTATTACTAAAAACTTGATAGTACTCTCAGCCCCTCACTATAGGAGCCCATAACATTATGAATCCATTCAAAAAAACGGCTATTTTGGTCATCTTAGCCAGTAGCTTAATCACCGTTCAGGCTAAGACGGGAGAAGAAACCGGTTGGATCAATGCTTTTAAAGGCCAACCCAAACACTACACCCTCAAACGAGGTAATGAAACCGTGCCAGTCGCACCGCTCACCACCTTATTGGTAGGCGATCAAATCATCATCAAGGCTGAGCAACATCGCATGGAATTGATGCTACAAGGTGGCACAAAGTCAGTCGTCGTCACGCAGAGCAACTCGCCATTTCTGATAACCGAAGAAGGCAAAGTGCCAACGGCCTTAGGTGAGTTTTGGAAATCGGTAAAGGGTTTTCTGAGTTATTGGTATGACACCACCCCAGTGGAAGGCCATCCGATTACGACTGGTCTCAATAAAGGCGATGAAAAACAATCACCTAGCCTGCCTTGGTTGACTCATTCCACGCGCTTGATTGCAGGTGAACGTGCCTTATTGTTGCAATGGCGAGATGGTAAAGCGCCTTTTAGAGTGCAAGTCACGCATACTCCTTTATGGAAAGACACAATCATACTTTGGGAAGGTACTGCCGAAAACACACACTGGATCACAACCACAGCCCTGAACTTTGATACCAAGAGAAAATATTACCGCGTAACCGTGATCGATGCGAATGGCAAAAAAGTCACTCGTGGTTTTCGGGCTATCGCAAGCGATAAAATCGCAGGTTATCCACAGCAAGACAGTTTGACTTGGTTGCTGCAACAGGATAGGCATAAATGGGGATTTGAGATATTGCAGCGTTTAGCGCAACAGTGATAATTGGAACGGGGTTGCCAACCCCGTTTTGCAAATATAGGAGTTCAGATAAATATTTTGGCCCAAACCTGACAGGTTTTCAAAACCTGTCAGGTTTTTACATAGACATTAAAGAACAGAAAATTTGGATACAACATGACGGCACTCAAGACAGTATCGCAGACGAGTTAGTCGCAATGGTGTACCAGAAGAAGACATCGTGTTGGCTTATCATGCGCCATACAAAAGACAATTTACAGATTTTGCCGTCGGTTAAGATATTGCCGCATTTAGCACAACGGCAATAAACTTTTAGAAAACAGCTTTGCGCCTTTGCGTGAGATATTGCTCACGCTTCGCGCATAAAACGCTAAGTCACTGATTTTTAAAACTTTACGACACAAGCGTGAGATTGGTTTTAGCTCAATCCCGCCCGATTCAAAATTGAAAAGGAAACTCAGATGAACCAAACAATGCTTACCGTTAATGCCGATGAAGCAAAAATACCTGAACTACTCAATGCCACAGCTGATGGACAAATGATTTTGATTACGCGACAAGATACCCCAGTTGCCATATTATCACCCATTGCTATCAATCAACCCGTTTTAGAAGAGGCCAAAAAACGTCAACGACGCTTAGGTACTGCCACTGGTTTATTTACAATGTCTGATGATTTTGATGAACCTCTGGAAGAGTTTAAAGGATATCAATGATGAATTTTTTGTTGGATACACACACATTCTTATGGTTGATTAATGAACAGTATTCGTCCAAACTCAGTGAAGAGGTGAATAGATTGTTTTTAAATCAGGAAAACCAGTTTAACTTGAGTATCGCCAGCGTATGGGAAATGGCTATTAAGGTGCAGATGGGTAAATTGGATATTGCTCAACCAATAGGCCCATTTATTTTAGAGCAGCTTCAGGAAAATGAGATTAATCTATTCGACATCCGTTTTCAACATGCGATAAAAGTGGCAGAGTTACCCCTCCATCATCGTGATCCATTTGATCGCCTTATTATTGCCCAAAGTTTAGTCGAAAATATACCCATTTTAAGTAAGGATAAAATTTTTGACGCTTATGGCATTCAAAGAATATGGTAAGGAACCGTCACAAAATAACTTGGACATTTCTAGATGTTGATAAAACTCAGATAGAAGTTGATATCTTATTAATATGCCAACCCCGAAGGGGTTGAATGTGAATAGCCCCAGGTGGCAACCTGGGGTTGCCAAAAAATGATAAAAGTTAAGTTTATTCCCGCGCCGAGTAAGTACTGAACCATAAATTTTCAGGTATTTTAATAGAAGCAATCGGGGCAACCACAAGGGATTGCCCCTACAACCGTACCCGTAGGGGCAATCCCTTGTGGTTGCCCAAAATACCTGTTTAT
>QNEL01000602.1 GCA_003645185.1 Candidatus Parabeggiatoa sp. nov. 3 | reverse complement strand
TGCCGATGAGACTTGGAATCCATCTCAAAGAATGGCTGAAGGACGAGAAAAATACTATGGCCTGAAACAAAGCGTTTACAACCGGCAAAAAGTGGTACCTCTTGGCGTCTGGCTAGAAAAGGTTAAAATAAAGCCCTTTGATCAAATTGATAAGCATAAATTGCTATTTGTTGGTCATCTGCTGAAAAAGCAGGGCATACAACATGTACTTCGTGCAATACCAGAAATCATTCAGCGTATTCCAGAGTTTCATTTTCTGATCGTTGGTGGCGGCGAATATGAAGCCGATCTTAGGAAAATAGTTGAAGAGCTTGGGATTGAAAAACAAGTTTCTTTTGCAGGATGGATTAAAGATCAAGATCGGGATCAACTTGATAAAATGATGGTTGACTGTGCGTTAGCGATAGCCATGTATAATAAGTATGATGAATTGGGTAATCTTAATTTTAGCTGCTTTACTGCCCCAGGAAAGCTAAAAGATTATTTATCTGTTGGATTACCAATTTTGCTGACTGATATCCCTTATGATGCTGTTGAAATAGAACAAAACGAATGTGGTAAGATCATTGACACATCTCCTGAAACCATTGCAGCTAGTGTCATTGAGATTATGGGCGATGAGGAGACATTGAAACGTTATAGAAATAATGCGCTTGAATATATCAAGCGTTTTCATTGGCGCGACATTTTTCAAGAGGCTTTACGGGATATTTAACAGGCCAAACCTGACAGGTTTTGAAAACCTGTCAGGTTTAATTTATTATATTAAATTGGAGGAGAATTTATGGCCGTACTGAATGTAGATAATATGCTTTATGAAACGGTCAATTGTAATTTATGTGGTAGTAATGAATATCGGCTCTACCGAAAAATACGCAATACCACACCTATTGATCTTAAATGCTGGAATGTTGTTGAATGCAAACACTGTGGACTTAGGTTTACTAATCCACGATTGACGATTAAGGAAATAACTAAACTTTATCATGAGTGTAATGTTCCCACTAAGCATTTAACAACAATTCATCGTGTTATTCTATTTCTAAGAAAAATCAAAATCTCCCTAACAAGGAAAATTGATAATAATTTGGGTAACTCAATTTTAGACGTTGGCTGTGGAGAGGGTATTTTTCTGGCTAATCATAAAGCAAAATCTTATGACGTTTATGGCCTTGATTTGAATGAACATTTAGCGCAAGCTGTGTATGAGGAATGTGGTATTAAAGTCTTTGTTGGGGAATTATCTGACATCAAAGATATACCAAAAAAGTTCCACCATATTACCATGTATCATTCACTGGAGCATTCCTACGATCCATCACAAGATATCAAGACAGCTTATAAATTGCTTCATGATGACGGCAAAATTTACATTGAGGTTCCCAACAGTAATAGTATTGATGTACGTTGGAAAATTTTCAAAGATTATTCGGTATCATGGAGTTTACCATTTCACACCTTTCATTTTACAGAAGCATCCCTGAGTGCTTTACTTGAAAAAAGTGGTTTTCGAATCACTAAGGTAAAATACCCAGTATTCTTACCTCATGCATACAGTTGTGCATTAATCAGATCAGTGAAAGAGAATATAAATCCAGAAATGGAAACCTTTTTCTTAATTGCTCTTTTTCCCTTTACTTTTTGGTTAAGTCTTTTTTCTTCTTTCTTTAAGAAATCAGCATATCTATATGTTGAAGCTGTGAAGAATAACAAAAATGGGTAAAGTTTTTTCATAATTGTAACGGATTTTGGGGACACCTAGAAATAATGGGGCAAGAAAGGCCCCTTTCATCCGTTATAATCAAGTTTTTTCTTTTGTTGATGGAGCTATTTAATCATGGAATTATCTATCATTATTACCACTAGAAATCGAAAGAATGATTTATTAAGCTGCGTCAATTCCATTAAAAATTCTGATTTGAAAAGCATCTCAACTTGGGAATTGATTATTGTTGATGATTGCTCAAATGATGGCACAGAATTACTGGTTTCTAATGATTTACAATTAGACAACTGTAAAATCATTCACAATAATGAACAGCAGATGATGGTTAAATCTCGTAATATTGGAGCCAAGAATGCCAGCGGAAAATATCTGCTGTATATTGATGACGATAATATTATTGAACATGACATGATTAGCATTTTAGTCAATTTTGCTAATAATCATAAAGATTATGATTATGGTATTATTGGGCCAGTCATGTATCGCAGTAATAAGCAAAAGTGTTTTAATTATCAATATATTAGTCTATTAACGGGTAAGACTTATTTTTATATAGATAACACAACCTGTGAAGTTTGTAATAGCAATGGCATTCCAAATGTGTTTTTAATTTATAGAGAAGTTTTTGAAAAATGCGGTTATTTTGATGAAAGCATTATTCAAAGCTACACTGAACCCGATTTGGCGTTTACCGCAAGAAATTTTGGCTATAAATGTGGAATAGTCAAAAAGGCAATCACTTATCATAATATTGGCGGTGAAAATTATACCTCACGCAGTTTAGGGGGGCAATTTTCCCAAAAGGCTTATTGTTTAATTCGTAATAGAACGGTTATGGTAGCCCGTTATGGGAAATGGTATCAAAGATTGATCTATATTGTGATGTTTTCTTGGTTTTGGCCCTTGATATATTCAATGTTGGTTTTACGCGAAAACCGCTGGGATTTAGTAAAACTTTATTGGTTGGGTTATTTGGATGGGATTAGGTATTTTTTTACGGGCAAACTCAAAAATTCACTTAAAAAATAAATAGATATGTGTGGCATTTTAGGTCAAATTAACCGCAGTGAAAAAGTGGAAGCAGGCTCGTTTTCGGCAATGCTGGAAACGCTTGCGTCTCGTGGGCCAGATCAAACTGGTGTTCACATAGAAGATAATCTGGCATTGGGGCATAAACGCTTATCTATCATAGAAACTTCTGAGGTAGGCAAGCAACCATTTTACAGTCAGGATAAAAAAGTTATCTTAATCTTTAATGGCGAAATCTACAATTATAAAACGCTAAGAAAAAAACTCGCTTATCGTTGTCAAACCAAGACGGATACCGAAGTGTTGTTAAATGCTTATCTTGCTTATGGGCAAAAAGCGACTGAACATATAGAAGGCATGTTTAGTTATGCCGTTTTTGACAAACGTACTCAACTCATTACTTTAGCGCGAGATCATTTTGGCAAAAAACCGTTATACTATTATTTAGATGACAATCTTTTTTGTTTTGCCTCTGAAATCAAAGCGTTATTACTAAACCCATATCTGCGTAAACGCTTGGAAATTTCTCAAAGTTCCTTAATAAAATATCTTTTTTATGGTTATATTCCATCACCAAATTCTATCTTTACCCATATTAACAAGCTTGAACCGGCAACCACTTTGCAATTTGACATTAAGCAATGGCAAATCAAAAATAAGTTTAGATATTGGCAATTAGAAAAAATCCAACCGGTTATTAATTTATCAGATAATGACATTTTAGCCACAACCGAAGAATTATTTGATCAAGCCGTTTCCAAACGGTTAATGGCGGATGTACCGTTAGGACTTTTTTTAAGTGGCGGTGTTGATAGTACCTTAGTCGCCTCCAAGATTGCTAAATATGCGCCTAACTCGCAAGCATTTACAGTGAGATATAAAGACTATCAAAAAATTGATGAATCTCATTATGCAAAACGTGTTGCCAATCAATTAGGCTTAAATTTTCAAGCAGGTGATTTTGAAAATAGTTTAGTTTTTGATAATTTTGTGGAAATATTGGATTATCTTGATGAGCCAATGGCAGATATTGCGATTGTACCCTTGTATTTCATAGCCAAGTTTGCGCGGGATAAAATCACTGTCGTATTGAGTGGTGATGGGGGAGATGAACTTTTTGGGGGTTATCCAAAATATCAGGCCCAAGCGTTTATTGAGAATCATGCTTATTTGGGCTATTTTGCTGCCATAGCCAAAAGAGTCTTTTCCAAAAGCAGTCCATTTTATAAACTGTTTGATAGTTACCAATTAAGTTTTGCAGCGCGTCAATTTATTTTTGGCAGTGGCAGTTTTGCCCCCAATGAAGTAGCAATGCTATTAAACAAACAGATTAATCTTGATCAAGTCTTTGAAGAGGCTCTTGATTATGCGGGAAAGTGTGGTAATCTTGACGCTTTAAACAAAAGCATGTTTTTAGATTGTGCGATTCAGTTACCAGATTGGTATTGTGTTAAAGGCGATAGGGCAACAATGGCAGCGTCAATGGAAATGCGCTGTCCTTTTTTAGATAAAGCATTAGCAGAGTTTGCTTTTTCTTTGGCTGGTAAGCATAAAATAAAATCGCGTGAGGGAAAACTTATCTTAAAGAATATCGCGAGCAAGCATGTAGATAGAGAT
>QNEL01000601.1 GCA_003645185.1 Candidatus Parabeggiatoa sp. nov. 3 | reverse complement strand
ATTTAGGCGCATCTTGCTCGTTTGACACCATATCAAGCACAACAGGCTGATTTTCACCTACAGTGAAGTCTACCGGGGTAAAATTGTAATTCTCTAGTTCGGCTACCAAGGTATACTCACCGGGCAATAAATCAGTGATTTGGTAGTCGCCATTCTCATCGGTTTCAACCGTCTTTTCACCTACCTTGATCAAGACACCTGCCAAAGGTTGACCATTTTTGTCCGTTATTTTCCCTTTAATCTCGTATTTAGGCACCTCTACCTCGTCTGACACCATATCAAGCACAACAGGTTGATCTTCACCTACGGTGAAGTCTACCGGGGTAAATTTGTAATTTTCCAGTTCAGCTACCAAGGTGTACTCACCGGGCAATAAATCAGTGATTTGGTAGTCGCCATTCTCATCGGTTTCAACTGTCTTGCTGCCTACCTTGATCAAGACACCGGCTAGGGGTTGAGCATTTTTATCCTTTACTTGCCCTTCAATATCGTATTTAGGCGCATTGACATCTGTAGTGGTGATGGCAAGGATATTTCCGCCCGCATCGTAGCTGTAATCAAGGGTTTTGCCGGAATCGTAAATGACTTTAATGAGACGATTGAGATCGTCGTAAACATAGTTAGCCGCATTGCTGGGTGAAGTTAAGGCTAGGCCCATAGCGACAAATAGGGCTTGTTGAGAGAGAGTTTGTGTTTTCATGTTTGTTGATTGAATGTTTCGCAAAATTATGCCCACCAAAACACCATCAGGGCGAAAATGGGTGGGCAACAAAAGTTTGCACATAAGTGGGTGCATCGCATCAAGCTTTTACCAAGCGATCATCGGAATTAACCTCAAAGCTTATTTGCTATCAGGACTATACCGTCTCAGTTTCGCTTGCAGCTTTGTCAGATATAATATTAATAATCCCAATAAAAACAGTATGATAAAAAGTGATGGAACAATATACTGATCGTCTTGGTAGTTGTTTTCAACTAAAATCGTCACTTCAGAATCATTTGGCTTATACAATAAGGTGGCTCTAGAACATAAGTATTCTGGATATTCTGGATATTCTGATGGATAATCATAAATACGCTTCAGTGGGGAAGCCTGTACGAGTTTCCAATTAGATTGTTTCGCTAGATCAGGTATGACACTAAAGTACGATTCTGCTGGTTTTAAAGTTGTCTTAAAAACAACCTCAATTTGATTCTTCGTTTTTTGATTCACACTTTTTATCTGAATTAAACCGGCAAGAAAAGGTTGGTATGTTGTGTTCTTAAGAATTGATTCAGTGGAAATTGGAGTCGGTTTTTCCAGCTCAAATTCCAGCAGCATAAGCAATAAAAAAAATCCTAAAAAAAGGATTCCTACCGTTAAAATAACGGCAAGAATCACCTTAACTAGACTAACCATTAAATTTATCACTTATTTTTATTATCATTTTATTGCTCTTAACTGCCTTAACTTTATGAAAGAGAAGTTGTGGCAACGCGAAATTTTTAGCCGTCGCTATTAGCAATGCTTCCTACACTTTATACTTTAATAATCACTGTCAATCTCTTACTGGATCGAAAAATTACAATCCTCATCCAAATTGGATACTTAGCCTACAAATTCATGCATTATGATAAATCCCATCATTAGCCAAATTAAGGCCCAAAACGGATGTGTCGGCTTTGGCTTTAAAAAAAACAGCCAGATGATAATTAAAACTAGAATACTGATATACAAACCAATTACGACTAGGCCTATGATATAAGTTGGAGATAAAAGAAAAAACAATAACGGACCTAATGTAATAATGAGGGAACCAGATAATATAAATTGAACTGAACATTTAATATCAACACAGTGTGAATACTTACTTGCTAAGGCATATCCACAAATCAGGTCAACTAAAATGAATATAAAAATAATTAATAACTTATAGTAAAAATCACGCTTTGATTCATTGTTCAAAATATCACTCTTCCAAAGTTGTTTCAACGCTATTCGATTAAACGAAAAATGTTTAGCGCCATTAAACCTAGGCATGATGATAACTATATCAAGCCTAGGTTGGCTACCAAAGAACATTTCTATCTTTCGGCACCTGAAAATTTAAAACGAGACCACATTGCTCAACTTATTCACTACAACTACAGTATTCTTCAGTTATATCCGGATTTTCTGGGTAGTTTGGATTGACATTATGGGGATTGACATCATATTTCCGGTGTATATAAATCTTAAGCGGAGAAAACATACCTGGGGCATAATAATCATAGGAACCCATATACGGAACGGTTGTCACTCTCTGTCCCATTGGATCGTAAACGCACTGAAACCCTTGATTAGGGTTATTTGGATCCGGTCTTCTGTAAGACATATTTCCTTCCTCTGTAAGACCATGGTAACCCCAAGCTCCACCAAAGTCATATTTCCAAACATTTCCTTCACAATCAGTAAAGGCCTTTCCAAGTGGCACAATATCTCTTTCCGATCTAGAAGGCCCCGATTGAGGACATCTATTATACTGATTCCGATCGATATGTCGATCACTATATGGATTAATGCCAGGTAAAAAGACGTCTAAATCAAAAATCCATTCAAAGGCCTCATCAAATAAACAAGCCAGAAAATCATCTGGATTATTAAAATCTATCAAAGCACATTTGCTTAATCCAAACGGATCAACAAACGAAACAGGCCTACCCGTCACATAAGCATACCGATTCAGTGTTTGCCCTTCTGTAATACGCCCAAGCAACACATCCTGATTGACAAACCTTCTCATTTCAGGGCTGTAAAACCGGGCCCGCATGTAATACAAGCCATTGTCATCAGTCATCACCCCATACTTGCCATTAAACAAAAACGGCGTTGTTGAGGCCTCCCCACTAAGCAGCAACCCATAAGGCGAATACTCGAATCTTTCAGTCACTTGCCCTGTTTCATCCGTCAAAGCAATTGTACTTCCACGGTAATCAAAGTGATAGCTGCTATACTCACCACCTGTTTCTTGCCCAATCAAGCCTAAACCATACACATAAAACGTCTGTGTACCAGAAGCTTCGGTTTTAACCAGCACTTGACTTAAAGCGGGTTGCGAGTTGATGACGTATTGGGTTTGGTTCACGCCAATTCGCTGATTTTCTGCATCGTAGTGATAAGTGGTTTCACCTGCTTGGATTAAGCGATTCTGTGAATCAAACACAAAGTTCGCCATCTCACCAGACAAGGGCCCTTGAATCAGATTCCCGTCGGCATCCAGTTGCACGGTTTCATCATCATAACTGGCTAACCGGTTGGCCTTGGCATAAGTCATTTCCAAGTTGATCTCAGGATCCGCTTCGGGGCTGGTTTTTTCCTCAATGATGTTACCAGCTGCGTCGTAGCTGAAATCAACTTGGCTGATCACTTTACCCGTTTTGATCACGACATCCTTTTGTTGCGTCAGCTGTCCGGCAACATCGTAAACGCGAGTTTGTTGTGTGCCATTGGGGCGCACTATCGAGATTAACCGACCATTTTTGTCGTAATCGTAGCGTGTAACCCGATTCGCCCAATCGGTGACGGTTATCAATTGATCGGCGGCATCGTATTCATAATGTACCTGTTTGCCGTCAGGATAAGTCAAGGTGATCAAGTTGCCAACGGCATCAAAGGCGTATTTTAAAGTGTTGCCTTGCGTGTCGGTGTATTGGGTGACGCGATTTAACTTGTCGTATTGACGGCTAATCGTGCCCTTGGCATCTTTGACGGTTAGCACATTGCCATTGGGATCGTAGGTGTAAGCTACACTACCATCGGGATCAGTCCAGCGTGTCAAGCGGCCTGCAGCATCGTATTCAAATTCACGCGCTTGCCCTCGTGCATTCGTCATGGAAACCAAAACGTCGCGAGCCGAGTAGGTGTATTTCACGGAATCCCCAGTGGCTAAGGTTTCTTGCACCAAGCGGCCGCTGGTATCAAAGTCAAAGCGGGTTGTGTTGTTATTGGGATCCGTCAAGCTGTTTCGGTTGCCTTCGGCATCAAAAGTTTGGCTTGATTTACCCAATAGGGCATCCACACTTTCTTCTAAGCGGCTTAAGTCGTCATACGACAATTGGGTTACCCGTTTCAGTGGGTCGGTGGTTTTGACTAAGCTACCTGAGGCATCATACTCAAAATGAGTGCTATTGGACAGCGCATCGGTGACTTGGGTAACCTGATTGCGTTTGTCGTAGCTGAGTAACATCACGGATCTATAGAAGGCATCACGGCGTTTGATCAGATTCCCTGCCTCATCATAACTAAAATATTGCTGATTGCCTAATGGATTGATCACGCGACTTATACGAGATGACGCATTATAAACCAACGAAGTGACCTGTCCTTCAGCATCAATCACCTCATCCAAATAGCCTTCACCGTCATAT
>QNEL01000600.1 GCA_003645185.1 Candidatus Parabeggiatoa sp. nov. 3 | reverse complement strand
TATTTAAAAAAAACAGAAAGGGGGCAACCACAAGGGATTGCCCCTACAGAATGTCATGTAGGGGCAATCCCTTGTGGTTGCCCTTTGTTGTAAAATACCTGTTTATTTGTGCTTCAGTACTTAGAACGCTGATTGTCATGATTGTCATGATTTACGCTGATTAAGTTTATGCCAACATCGCCGTCTTCGTATCGCAACCGCCGTAACCATTAACACAGCTCATTAGCCAAAGCAAGTTCTTTTGCAATTTGCGCGGCCTCCTTAAAATCACTCTCATAAAGATGGGCCGCAACAATTGTGATCGTCAATCCACCTCGCTTAACGTTTAAGCCCTTTTCGTTTAAGCGAGAGAGCATCAAACCTTGAAATGCGTACAATGCTTTAAAATTCCCGTGAGAATGCCACACATTTTGAGAACGAAAGTGTGCAAACCAATGCAACTGTTCATCGCGTATCAAGGCTTGAATATCAGTCAAGCAAGCCATACGTTTTATAGCGGCTTGAATTTTTTGTTCCCACTCCAATGGGTGTAACAAGTTGATGACAGCCGATTTTGACTCAGAGCGTTGAATGAGTAGCGTCACTGCCGTTTCAAATTGATTGCCATAAGGCCTATTAAAAATGCGATCAGCGTAACTGCCGCCCAAATCTCGAATCATTTGTTCAATTGTACTCTTGTCTTTGGCGCACATTTTTTTGATATACTGAGCTTGTCGCGCCATATCCATCAACGGATGTACGGCCTCAAAATCGGCATCAGGGGTAAAATAAACAGTCACTGAAAACTGTTCTCGAATCGGTTGCCCGTCATCAACCCCCATGCTACCCTGATGAGTGAATGAGACATAACGAGTCCAAACGTCAGCTAAGGAATTGCCCACGATGTGTTGGCCTAAATGAGTCATAGCAACCTCCACTGTTTTGAAAAGTTGCGGTATTCTATTTAGCCCCAAATGACATTGCGTAGACATCAAAAGGACAAGGCAAAAAAAATAATAGTGATTAAAAATCAAAGAGATAGATGACACAGGCGATTTTGAGAGGACATCAACAGGACATGACTTAAAAATCAAAGAGATAGGTAAAATTGATAGAATCTGAGATGACAAACGGCTATTCACAAATCTTGTAGGGTGGGTAAGCGGGCAGCCCATAACTTCAAAAAGACCACAAATCGTGTTGCCCGCTTGCCCACCATGCCATCAAACCGGGTCATCTTAACTCATATAAAAATCAATGCTTTAAAAGGTTATGTGCATAGAGTAGAACAAACGGAGGACATAAAATGGCAAGCTTTGCAGAATGCTTAGACAAAGCGATGACAGAAGCCAAGCTAGGAAATGATGCCCTAGCAAAACATATTGCTGTAGAAGACACTAAAGGAGTTGGTATTAGTGATAAAACAATATACCGCTGGCGATCTGGCAAGATCATAAAAGGCAATCTTCAAATACCGCATAAACGTGAATACATATTAGACATGATAAAACCCTTGCACCTTGCTCAAAAAGGGCAAGCGGGTTTAGAAGAATGCAATGCGCTTTTACAAGCCGCTGGTTTTTTTGTGTTGGATGGGGATGAACAAAACAAATACTTTCATGAGTTGAAAGATGAAACACCGTTCAAGACAAAACCATCCCATAAAATTGATAAAACGTCTATTTTTGCTTATGACGATTGTTGGGTGGGGCGAGAAAAATGGGTTGCTGATTTGAGTGCCAAGGCACTGGGAAATTACCGGCTATTAATACTCGTGGGTATCACCGGCATCGGTAAAACCGCCTTGGGTGAAAAATTAGCGGTAGATTTGCAAAACAATTGGACGCACTTTGATAGAGTGAATTTTGATGATGAGGCTAAGTTAAGCGATTTTGCGAGTGTGGCAAGTGAGTTATTGATGGGTTGGGGAGAAGCGGTGACACCTGATGACAGTAAAGATCCGAATAAATTGCTTTTGCGATTGGTGAAACGGCTGCGTAATCATCAGCATTTATTACTCATTGATTCCTTAGAAAATATCCTAACCGGCGATGAACAAGAGGGATGGAGTGAGTTTAAGGATGACTGCTGGCCTAAATTCTTTCAAAGTTTTTTAGCAGCTGAAGTGTGTCAAAGCCTGCTTATCTTGACTTCACAGGATTTGCCAACAGAAATAGAACAGGCGGGCTCATGTTATCCAAATTTATTTCATCCCCAACCCTTAATGGGATTGGAAGGTGATGAACAGTTAGCCTTATTTGGCAAAACCGGATTGGATGTTGGCATAGAATCAGAAGGACGGCCCTATCTAAAGCGAATTGCTCAGGCTTATGAAGGCCATCCCTTAGCCTTGCGAACGATTGCGGGAGAAATAGGCGGCAAGCCTTTTTACGGCAACGTATTAGCTTATTGGAACAAATACGCTAATGAAATAGAAGAAGTAGAAAAGGCCATTGAGGAGGAGACTAAGGAGGGAAGGGATAAGTTCAAGTTACATAGCTATACTAAAGCATTGCGAAAAAAACTGCATTCTCGATTGCAAAAAACATTTGAACGGTTAGAACGGGATGTTCGCAATGCTTACTTATTGCTTTGTTTAGCTTCTGTTTATCGTTGTGAAGTTCCAGAATCCTTTTGGCTGCGCCACTTGGAATATGAGGGGTGTGATAAAGAGCAGCAACAGGTGGCATTGGATGCTTTGCGAGATCGTTACTTGATAGAGGAAGAAACAAACAATCAAAATGAAATTCGCCTAAGACAACACAATTTAATTCGCAGTGTCGCACTGGAATGTTTGAAGAAATTGGATGAAGAAGATGAATAATCTTGCTGAAATAAACAATAGCTCAGAAGCGGATAATATCACTCCCAAAGGTGAGAGCATTCTGACAAAATTGGGGATTGTTCCTAGCGCGATAAAATCTATTAAACAGCGTAGTAAACGCAGCCAATATGTAGCCATTATAAATTGGTTGAATGAAACTGATGCTGTTAAAACACAAATCACTGCCTTAAAACCCGTGGAAAAATACTTAAACGTCTTATATCATTTGCATCAACTCTGTGTGTCTAAAGGTGAAAACACCTATCCACAAATCAAAACAATATTAAACACACCGATTTATCCAGAACCCTCAAGGCCCAATTCATCAATACCGTTGTATGAATACCTGATTTTACATGGACAGACTAAAGAATTATTAGAAGTTTGTGACAACATTCTCTGTGCTTTCCAAAATACGGAAAATGATCTCAATGAGATTTTGATCTTGAAAGCGAGAGCCTTCACCGTGCCTAATCAGAAAGCCGAAGAAGCGATTGAATTATTTGAAGAAATCCGTTCAAAGTGCCCTGAAAATTCACAATATTACATAGAAGCAACAGCACGTCTCGCGATTCATGAAATTAATTTTGGGATTTACGACAAAGGTATGGCTAAGCTCAATCATTCATTGAGTCAGATTGAGGCCTTACTCAAATCGCCTCTTGACTCGGATTTAAGAGCAAAATGGGATGGATTGAAAACGGATTTGCTTGAAAGATTGGGGATTTATAAAATGAGTTTAGGTCAATTACAAGAAGCCAAAGTCTTGTATACGGAACTGATAGCAGAGAGAAAGCGAACAGGCATGACTCATAAACTCATTAGTGCTTTAGTTCTCCAAGGTGTTCTGATGAAATATTTGAGACATTATGATCAAGCCATTGCCTATCTCACAGAGGCTAAAGAAAAAGCACTCGCCATTGATCATGAACTTTACCTCGCATGGATTGATCATCATTTAGCTTGGGTTTATTTAAACCAAAATGAGCCGTTTTCACTGGCCGAGAAATTGGCTAACAGTGCCCTTGAAGGCTATCAAAAATTTGACGCGCAAAGAGGCATTTCGGATTGTGAAGAACAACAAGGCGCTATTCATTTCAGAAAAGGTGATATTGATCAGGCCGAAAAATACTTTCAACAAGCACTCAATCGCAGAAAATCTATCGGCAATTTGCCAGGTGTTGGCTCTTCATTGCGGGATTTGGCACATGTTTCGTGGCGTAAAAAGCAGTATTTCAAATCCACAAAGTGGTTTGTTCAGGCTGTCCATCAACATTACAAACTTGGGAGGCTTAATGAGTTTAGATTTTATAGAATCTTACATCAGTTTTATATTCGGCTTTTTGGTAAGCGAAATAGAAACAAGTAAAATAGTTATCCCTAACCGTTTTGTTGGTAACATTTAATGAAAGTACCATTCCTTGTAGGGTGGGTAGCGTCTTTTTGCTGCCCACCATCACCTAATTACTTACGCTTCATCACTCTTATGATTCAATCTGTTTTCTCTCAATTTTTCGACTAACTTTTTACTCTCCAACTTTTCGAAAGTCAATTAAAACTTCTTTATTATCCAATTTCTTTCCTT
>QNEL01000599.1 GCA_003645185.1 Candidatus Parabeggiatoa sp. nov. 3 | reverse complement strand
TATTTAAAAAAAACAGAAAGGGGGCAACCACAAGGGATTGCCCCTACATGACATTGTGTAGGGGCAATCCCTTGTGGTTGCCCTTTGTTGTTAAATACCTGTTTATTTGTGCTTCAGTACTTAGAATGCTGATTTTGATAGAACACAGATGACGCTGATTGTCATGATTGACGCTGATTTGATAGAACGCAGATGACGCTGATTGTCATGATTGAGGCTGATTTTAAATCAGTGTTAATCATGAGCATCAGTTTAATCAGCGTTCTATCTATCACTTTCATCACTTTTATGCAGCACTACCTGTTGGGGGAAGTCAAAAGCGGTTTTTAATCCCTTGGCGGTAACAAACCAATATCGGCGTTATACTCGATACCACCGGGTTGTCCATCTGCCCCAAATGAATACAACGCAAAAGGCTGGCTTTTACTGCCGGGCACACTGTATTGATAAGGGCGATTCCAAGGATCTAAGGGCAGATCGCCGTCCAAGTAAGGGCCTTTCCAAAAGGGTTTCGTTTGTTCATCACTTGGTGGTGCGTTAAGCAGTGCGAATCCTTCTTCATTAGTCGGATAACGGGCAATGTCCAAATAAAGGGTAGCTATAGTACCTTTTAGCATTATGATTTGAGTTTGAGCAGTTTTGACATTGGCTTTATCAACATTGCCTAAAAGTCTAGGGCCTACCAATCCAGCAAGTAAGCCGATAATCACTAAAACGACTAGCATTTCTAGGAGCGTAAAACCTTGGTGTTTATTGAATGAGTTCATTTTCAGTTATCAATTATCCAATGTAGGGTGGGTAACAGGTTTTTGTTGCCCACCAATCAATTATCCAATGTAGGGGGCAGGTAACGGGTTTTTGTTGCCCACCAATCAATTATCAAATGTAGGGTGGGTAACGGGTTTTTGTTGCCCACCAATCAATGGGCGCATTCCCAAAAAAAGTCATTATCAATCTCAATCAGGCCGAAGCAAAATAACATGCATTCCAATCAACTGAGCGGCCCTAATGGTTTCAACTCAGCATCGCGTAATCCAACTAAAACACTTTCTCCTGATGGGGTTACTTTGAGTTCGCCATAACGCGCATTTTCATAGTATTTTGCATGGCCTTCTTGAAAGAAAAAGGATTCTGCACCCAGTCGAATTTCGCTACCTCGTTTGCGAAAGCGTAGCAGAAGGCTACTCGCTTCGAGTGGTGTATTTTCGTCATAAATCCGTTTGAATTGAGCAATCTGATCTTCATTTCGTTCTATGACTAAATAACCGTCTTGTTTGGCCTCATATAAGGCCTCTAAACGGGCAATCTTATAACGCAGTACCATATAATCCCCTTGTATCAAGGAGCGCGGATCAACTGGTGCGAGTTCTAATAATATTGTCGTACCTTCGGTAAGCAGTTGTTCTTTCTGGTAAATTTCAAAATTAACGTAGGCAAGTACGACGACTGCTATAATGAATACGAATAGACTACGCATGATCACTCTCCTCTTTCTGACAGGGGAAATACCCGTTTAAACACAAAGCGCAAAACCAGCAAGCCTACCCCTGCACTCATTAATGTGATTGATTTCATTAATAAGGTGATATTCAGGTGGTAGTAGTAAGCGATAAAAAAAACGCTCAGGAAAACAATAGACAATCCCATCAAGACACGGTTGCCTCGCTGATATCCTAATAATAGCACAATAATCGCCGCTATGATGCCTGGACTTTGATGCAGTAATAAACCAATCAAGATTGTGCCTACGAAAATGGCATAACTTTTTAAAGCGGTAATCGAGATACCGTTGTAACGCAGTAAATAATATTCTAGTGCGAGTAAAACCATCGTTAAGCCAATGGTTGAATACCACCAGGTTAGTGTGGGAATGGAATTAGAATCAGGCAGGATGGATAAAATCAATACTGTCTGTAAAGCAATGACAAAACCGTATCCTAAAGGCTGATACAAGGTGGCCATCATTTTGTCTGTCAAGTGCTGAGATTCAGCTATCCAATACCAAACGGCACCGGTTGCCAGCAAAACAATCAGAAGATGAATACCTTGGGGTATTTCAAAATCATAGAGTAGCACTAAGGCGGCTATTGTGGCGATTAAAACCGATAGAAAGCGCAGAATGTTATTTTGATAAACGCCAATGAGTATAATTTCCAGAAACCAAGTGGCTAATGCTGTCGTGGCGATATCATGTTTTTCACCGGCAATGCCCAAAATAAACAAGACTTGACCGGTTAAATTTAAGACTAAGGCTAATTGATTGAGAAACAAGCCCTTTTGGTTAAGCTGATGCAAGAAAATGGTGCCGATAATTAATACTATCCCCAATAAAATGGCCGAAACTGGGGTATGGATGATTTCCAACAGCGCGATAAAAACCAGAAAGGGGATGACAGATAGCCAAGCGCCTATTGCTATCAAGGCGTTCACAAACCAAGGTGTGGTGCTTTTTTGGGAAGTGGTGCTTAACGTGTCGGCAATCGGTGCTTTTTGATCAGCTTGCAACAGATTGTGGGCAATCAGTTTGTAAAGCATATTCCGTATGGTGAGTTGTTCAGTCATGTATTTATGCCTCCTGCCACTTTTGATTTACTAACAATAACCATTTTGTCGCCAAATAGACTTGTCCTATAACCACAAGGGCTAATACCAACCAACTGATTTCCTCTCTCCCCAGCGGCAGTAATCTAGCAACTAAGGTGGTAACAACGATAAGTATGCCAAAAAGGCTTATCGCTAATAGCAATAAGTCATGTCTTTGAGAACGGTAATACCATAAACTGAAGGCCGTCATAGCCACATACAATACCACGGCTACCGCAAACAAGGGATGGGTTTGCCAATGTGCAAAATCAATAATGGTAACCAGTGTCGGTATCATCAGAAAAGTCAAGGTTGCTGTGAAAAGCAGTATGCCTAACCAGTGACTTTGTAGCCAAGCTACGCCTTGCCTGTAAGCAGACTCCCAAGCGAGCAAGGCGACACCATTTAACAAAAACAGTAATAAAAACAAGTCGGTATGTGGATCAGAACCTGGCGGATTAATAATTTGTTCCCAGTATAAAATCAGGCTGAAATTGAGCAATACCAATAACAATAACCACAAAGGCGCAAAAGCGCCGAGCAATACCCACGGGATAATCAAAATGGCCCAAGTGAGAAATAAACTAAAAACGTCGGCCCCCGTCTGGTAAACTTGACCATAAACGGCTAACAGTGCGCCAACCAAAACAGCGGCCGCCAGTAAAGCGGATTGACCAGACAATTGTTCAAGTCCTCGCAATGAGGCGAACAGGGCGAGACAGAGTACACCGGCTTGAAGTACCCCAAATTTCGTAAAAGGAGTCATATCAGCCCAGTTATAAGCAAAGAAAAAAATGACTCCCGCGAGTGTCAAGGCTGTACCCAGTAATAACAATAAACTATCAATAAAGCGCCGCCAAGCGTGACGATCAGGAACGGTACCCATTTGCCGCAGAGCATATTCAAGGGCCGCCGGGGTGAGGTGATGTGTTCGTACTAAGAAACAAAAGTGGTCAGAAGTGGAGGGTGTATCTAATGGATCGGGTGGCATAATCAATATTCCTCAATCAAATTAAAAAGGTAGGCCGTCATCAGAACCCTTATAATGGTGGTTGTATTTTAATTTCGCCATCATTTCATGAAATGACATTGTCGCAGGGCGTTGCATTTCTAACATGGCTTTTAAAGTTCTACCCGACGGATATTGTTGATCACCTATATATTGGTAATATTCGTCTAAACAGTTATAATCTAACAATTCTTTTTCTATCAAGGTTTTAAGATACGGGATCACACGTCTATACCAAATTATAATATCAAATTCAACGTGTTGACCAGAAAGATCACCATCGCCCAATAACTCCCCAACATCATAAGCTTCAGTGCCATGATATTGCCCAAACTTATGGCCTAATACCGTTAAAGAGTGATGACAAAAGCCATAGTGATCAAATTCACGCTCCATGAGATGAGCAGCATACAACAATTCATCAATGTAAGATGTGGGAATTTTAAACAATTTAGCCAATTCAAGATTTGAAAGTAGTTTACCCATATTTATTATCCTTTACTATTGAAAAAGGAATTCAGGAGTTCAGGAGTTCAGAATTTATAAGCGTTTAGGAGTTTAGGAGTTTAGGAGTTCAAAATAAATATAGACATTATACCAATTTGTTAAGTGCTTGATTTTATTAATTTTTACGATGAAGCCTTTTTTGTAAATCTAATGAATTGTATTAAATCAGTATTGTGTTTATTCACTGATTTAATCGTATTTTATGGAATTCAATAGCACTAAATACTATTATGTTAGTCTTAATGGTTGTGATGAAAAGGTGATCAGTACAGAAATCGTACTGACCAAAT
>QNEL01000598.1 GCA_003645185.1 Candidatus Parabeggiatoa sp. nov. 3 | reverse complement strand
GCGTCTTTAGGCATTGCGTGGAAAACAAAAACCGAGACGCTTTGCGGTGAAAATCGACTAGTTTGTAGAGACGCGATGTTTCGCGTCTTTAGGCATTGCGTGGAAAACAAAAACCGAGACGCTAGGCATAACAACAAAAACCGAGACGCGAGGCATCGCGTCTCTACGACAAGGAGTTAGAAAATGATAACCCAAAAAACGATAAGGATTTATTAATCAATACGGATAAAGCGATTCATTTATTAACAAATCTAATCATTTATTATACTTGATGTTCAAGTTATTATTTTTTTAGAGTCTGTCTCATTTGATATTCAATTACTTTTTATCTCAGTTTTCCATGATAGAATAAAATTTTAATGATACTGATTGTCTTGATTGTCACTTTAATGATAACTGATTTCCACTTAAGAAGTTTTTGCGCGCAAAAACTTTATTTCACGCGCGCGGTGAAGCTTCGCTATACAAAGCGCGTGAGCCGAAGGCCAGCGAAGCTAAATGTGGAACTGATAACTGATAACTGATTGAAAGATATGTACAAACTTGAGGATATTTTACCCGTTGCTCGTGCCATTCGGCAGCGTATAGATCAATTATTGGAACCAGTCGTTGCTGAAAAAGCGATTTATGATTTGGATAAATTAATCACACGCGCTGAGTTGGGCAAGGCAGTGGCAGATGAGATATTTGAATTATTAAATCATTATGAGGCAACACGCCAAGAAATGATTGCGCGTCTTGCTGGTGAAAATACAAGGGCATTTTCAACATTGGCGGGTGAGGAGTCGTCTTTCATCCCTTCAAAATATGTTTGTCCCGTTCAGGGCGGTTGTCGTTGTAGACGATATCCAAATGGTTGGGAACGTAGGCGGATTGAGGATGAACCGCCAATTTGTCCTAAGCTGAAAAGGCCTTTAGTGGCTGTGTGAGTCAGTTATCAGTTATCAGTTTCACATTTCACGCTAAAGTTTCGCTCCGCGAAACTTTAGCGTGAATTTCACGCTAAAGTTTCGCTCCGCGAAACTTTAGCGTGAAATACAGTTTTGCGCGCAAAACTTTTGCGTGAAAATCAGTTTCACGCAAAAGTTGCGCGCAACTTTTGCGTGAAAATCAGTTACCCGTTATCAGGGGATGACAGAAAATGGGCAACCATAGGGCAACCATAGGGCAACCACAAGGGCAACCACAAGGGATTGCCCCTACATTGGATCGATTAATATGATTACTTTACGCAACCTGTCTTTACAACGAGGCCTTAAACTTCTTTTTAATCAAGTTAATATCACTATCAATACGGGTCAAAAAGTGGGCCTGATTGGTGCGAATGGTTGTGGGAAATCTAGTTTGTTGGCTTTGCTGCGTGGTGAGTTGCATTCTGATGAGGGGGATGTGGATTTGCCGCCTCAGTTGACGATTGCTCATGTTGCTCAAGAAACGCCGGCCGTTTCTCAGCCAGCGATTGAGTATGTTTTGGATGGTGATCAGGCGTTACGTGATATTGATGCCGCTTTAGTGCTGGCGACGCAGGCCGGTGATGGGATGCGCGAAGCGCGTTTACATGCTCAATTTGAGGCGATTGACGGTTATACTGCACGGGCTCGGGCGGCTCAGTTGATGCACGGTTTGGGTTTTGCGGCTTCTGAGGATGATAAGCAGGTGAATGCCTTTTCGGGCGGTTGGCGAATGCGTTTAAATTTGGCGCAGGCTTTGATGTGTCGCTCTGATTTGCTCTTGTTAGATGAGCCCACTAATCATTTGGATTTGGATGCGGTATTATGGTTTGAACAGTGGTTAAGGCGTTATCAGGGTACTTTGTTGTTGATTTCCCATGATCGCGATTTTCTGGATAATGTTGTTAATATTATTGCCCATATTGAACATCAATCGGTAAATTTATATACGGGCAATTATGAATTTTTTGAACGTCAACGCGCTGAAAAATTAGCCTTGCAACAGGCGGCTTATGAAAAACAGCAGCGAGAAATGGCTCATATGCATGCTTTTGTTGAACGTTTTCGTTATAAGGCGACTAAGGCTAAACAAGCTCAAAGTCGTTTGAAAGCTTTGGCACGCATGGAAAAAATTGCGGCTGCGCATGTCGATTCACCATTTCATTTTGGCTTTGAGCAGCCTGTACAGATGCCTCATCAATTAATTCATTTAGATAAAGTGAGTGTGGGTTATACGTCAATACCGGTGTTGGAAAAAATCAGTTTGCGTATTACGCCGGGCTTACGTTTGGGTTTGTTAGGACAAAATGGTGCGGGTAAATCGACTTTAATAAAATTATTGGCGGGGCAACTTGAAAGCTTGCAAGGTGAGTGTATTTGGGGAGAGGGTTTGCAAATTGGGTATTTTGCCCAACATCAATTGGAGCAATTACGCGCTGATGAGAGCCCGTTGCAGCATTTACAACATTTGGATGCGAAGGCGACTGAACAATCATTGCGTCAGTTTTTAGGTGGTTTTGATTTTGTTGGCGATATGGCGGTGTCACCAGTGGCTCCGTTTTCAGGGGGTGAAAAGGCGCGTTTAGCCTTGGCTTTGATCGTTTGGCAACGGCCTAATGTTTTATTATTGGATGAGCCGACTAATCATTTAGATTTGGAAATGCGTCATGCGCTGACGCTTGCTTTACAAGATTATAGTGGTGCGTTAGTGATTGTTTCTCATGATCGGCATTTATTACGGACAACAACTGAGACATTATTTTTAGTGGCAAACGGGCGCGTGAAAGTTTTTGATGGGGATTTGGCGGATTATCGGCAATGGTTATTTGATCAGCGAATTGAACAACGTAACGCTGCTTTTACTGGGAGTCAGAAAAAAAAGGGGGCTAATCAGGCTAATCAAGCTGAGAGTCGTTTAGAAAAAAAGCGTTTAGATGCGGCACAACGTGAACAACGTCGTTCGCTACAAAATCGTCTTAAAAAAATAGAAGCGGAATTGGATAAGTTGACGGCCGAAAAATCGGCTGTTGAGGCTTTACTGGCTGATCCGAGTGTTTATGATGATAAAAAGAAGCTGAATGAGTCTATACGCCAACAAGCTGTTTTGTCTAAACAACTCCAAGAAATTGAGGAAAATTGGTTGGAAGTGACAGAGGCGTTAGAGGCTTAATCAGTTATCAGTTTCAGGCAAAAGTATAGCGAAGCTTCACGACGCGCGTGAAATAAAGTTTTTTGCGCGCAAAAACATTTGCGTGGATATCAGTTCCACATTTAGCTTCGCGCACCGAAGGCTCACGCGCTTTGTATAGCGAAGCTTCACGACGCGCGTGAAATAAAGTTTTTTGCGCGCAAAAAACTTTTGCATGGAAAT
Source organism: Candidatus Parabeggiatoa sp. nov. 3 (assembly GCA_003645185.1). Lineage (GTDB taxonomy): Bacteria > Pseudomonadota > Gammaproteobacteria > Beggiatoales > Beggiatoaceae > Parabeggiatoa. The sequence goes on along the minus strand of QNEL01000598.1, from coordinate 1,071 downwards.
CAGTTGTCAGTGAAACTTGATGATCACGTTTTTTCTAAAGTTAAATCCTAACGACAAGGATTCTATATCGAAGCGGATTTCAAACCACTAACTATACTGTCCACCATTTCACAAATAAAGTTGCGCGCAACTTCTCCGTGTGAAATGTGAAAAGTATACAAGGATTGTATATTGATGCGGATTTAAACCTCGTAGCACTAGGCTCCAATCCTTTATTATTAGGTTGTTGATTTCGGTTGTTGAGCCTACCAAAACAAATAGAAATCCGGTTGTATCGCAAAATCAAAACATACAATCCTTGTTATTCGCTTTTATAAACAATCCTTTTTGTGTTTTATACTGCACGCGGGCACAATTTAAACTTTTAGTTGCTTTCCCGATAGCATAAAGTACAAAGGCAAATCAATCAGAAAAAGATTAAAAAGCTAAGGCCCCGTAGGGGTTTTCTGAACGTAGTCTAGCTACGCTAGACTACGCTCAGAAAATGTGAATAGCCCTTCGTTGCAACCTGGGGTTGCCAAAAGTTTTTCAGGCAAAAGTTTATTCCAGCAAAGAGTATAAATGATTTTTAACATCGAACACTCTATTTCACATTTCACGCTAATGTATAGCGAAGCGAAACTTCTTAAGTGAGCCTTCGGTGCGCGAAGCTAAATACAGTTTTGCGCGCAAAACTGTATTTCACGCTAAAGTTTCGCTCGCGAAACTTCTTAAGTGAAATTCACGCTAATGTTTCGCTTCGCTAAACTTCTTAAGTGAAATGTGAAAAGTTAGTATTTTGAGGCCTTTATAGCTAATTTTGGCTAATTGCTGAAATTCGCCAAAATCGTTTTGATCGCCCCCGTGAGAGAAGTTGACTAAGTCTTTGTTTTTTATCATTTTGATAGTTTCAACAAAAATTTATTTTAAATCATCAAAAATGGGCTATTTTGATAAACTTATCTTATTGTTTGGATGCCTTTTGATAAAAAAATTTCACAAAACGGTATTTATTAACAATTATCGTCTCTCACCGGGCAAAATAAATAGGGGGTATCCAGCCTCGGAGAACCGTTAATTAACTTATTGATT
>QNEL01000597.1 GCA_003645185.1 Candidatus Parabeggiatoa sp. nov. 3 | reverse complement strand
CACGTTACCCACCATTTCACGCAAATGTTTTTGCGCGCAAAAACATTTGCGTGAAATACATTAATTTAAATGGGGCCGGCAACAAAAACACGTTACCAAACCCCTATATTAATTTTGGATTAATTATACTCAAGATAAATCTTGAACTCCGATAAATCTTGAACTCCAATATCAAGATAAATTGCAATTAAGAGAGGTAATGCTCATGACATTAAAAAAAAGCGTGATAGCTGTTTGTTTCGCTTTCATCGCGTTATGTACTCAAGCGGCTACGTTGGATGAACAGTTAGATTTAGCTGAATCTTATGACAAGCAAGCGATTCAATATTTTCAACAACGGCAATTTCAAAAAGCTTTACCGATGGCTAGAGAGGCTTTCATTATCAGAGCGGAAATATTGGGCAAACATCCCTACACGCTCGCAAGCCTAAACAATTTGGCAGCGATTTACCAAAAATTAGGCCGTTTTGAAAAGGCTTTGCCGTTGTTAGAAACTGGCTATGCTGTCATGAAAGAATTGGCCGGTGAAAAACACGAGAAAACTCTGATGGTGCTTGGTAATTTGGCGGTGATTTACCGCGAGTTAGGCCGTTTAGATGAGGCTTTGCCTTTGTTTGAAACCAGATATCGCTTAACAAAAGAAGTGTTAGGCGAGAAACATCCAGAAACGCTCAAGAGTCTGAATAATTTGGGGGTAGTTTATATGGCATTAGATCGTTTATCTGATGCTTTGCCTTTATTAGAAAAAACCTATCGCTTGACGAGGGCAGTTTTAGATGAGAAACACCCCGATGCGTTGAGAAGCCTTAATAATTTAGCGAGAATTTATCAGATGTTAGGCCGCTTAAAAGAAGCCTTGCCTTTGTTCAAAAAAGCTTTTGCTTTAAAAAAAGAGCGTTTAGGCGAAAAACACCCTTCAACCCTCAAAAGCCTGAATAATTTGGCAGGTATTTACCGAGATTTAGGCCGTTTAAAGGCGGCTTTGCCATTGTATGAAAAGGGCTATGGCTTATCGAAGGTTTTGTTAGGTGAAAAACATTCGGATACGCTGACAAGTCTTCATAATTTGGCGGGTATTTACAAATATTTAGGCCGCTTAAATGAGGCTTTACCTTTGTTTGAAAAAAGCTATCTTTTAACACAAGACGTTTTTGAGGAAAAACACCCGGATACACTTTCCAGCTTGAATGGGTTAGCGTTAATTTACCAAGCGTTAGGGCGTTTAGATGAGGCATTGCCTTTGTTAGAAAAAAACTATCAGTTATCGAAGGCTCTGTTAGGCGAAAAACACACGACAACCGTTTCAAACTTGAATAATCTTGCGCTATGTTATCAAGATTTAGGGCGTTTTGACGATGCCTTGCCTTTGTTGGAAAAGAGTTATCGCTTATCGAAGGCCGTATTAGGTGAAAAACACCCTGAAACGCTCATCAGCCTTCATAATTTAACCGTTGTTCACACACAATTAGGCCGAGTAGATGACTTTATTCAAACCTTGTCTGAAAAAAGCTATCGCTTAAATCGGGAAGTTTTAGGCGAAAAACACCCAGAAACGCTCACTAGCTTGGGTAATTTGGCGTTGTTTTACCAAGATGTAGGCCGATTGAAAAAGGCCTTGCCTTTTTCTAAAAAAAGTTATCGCTTATCGAAAGCCGTTTTAGGTGAAAAACATCCACAAACCCTGATTAGCCTTAATAATTTAGCTCTCAATTACCAACAGTTAGGGCGATTGGATGATGCCCTGCCCTTGGCTGAAAAAGCTTATCGCTTAAATCAGGACATTTTAGGCGACAAACACCCCGAAACGCTTATTAGTCTTAGAAATTTGGCAGTTAATTATGCACTACAAAATGAGATTCAGAAAAGCGTTCAACATTTTGAAAAATTCAAGGTAGGCGTGGAAAGTTTGAGACGGGGTGATTTATCAGCTGAAAATCGTCAAGCTTTGTTTCAACAGTGGGTAGAGGGTTACTTTGAGCTTTCCTATTTATATATTAAGCGAACTCGCCCCTTTGATGCGTTTCGCTTAGCGGAAATGAGCAAGGCGCGTACTTTGTTGGAATCTTTAACACATAAACGGGCTGCCCAACATAGCGGCCTGAGTGCCGAAGAGCAGGCACAATTGCAAGACTATGAGGCGCGTCTCGCCTTATTCAATAATCGGATTGCTAAAGCTTTAGATGAAAAGCGGTATGATGAGAAAATGCGGTTAGAGACTGAAAAAAATCAAGTGGTTAGTCAGTTCAACCAATTCCATAGTGCCTTAATGGCAAAATACCCGAAATATGCTCAACTGAGCGAAGTGAAGATTGTTGAGGCTAAAGCAGGGGCCCAATATTTGCCGACAGATGCCGTCTTGATCAGTTATTTTGTTAATGGAAACAATGTGTTAGCTTTTACATTACAATCTGACGGCCAGCTCACAGCACACAACTTAGGCCAAATCTCTGCTCTCACAGACGATGTGGCAGACTATCGTCGTCAATTGTCTTTATTTGGAGCCGTTAAAGGTGAACAGGTTGTTCTTGAAAAAGACTCCGAACCGGTTAAAGGGCGACAGATTGATCTGTCTGATAAACCTCAGAAAGATAGACTCACCCTGAGTAGTGAACTTGGAATGCAGTTGTTGGCACCGCTTAAAGAGATCATTGGGGATAAACCGCGTTGGATTATTTCTCCAGATGGGCCTTTAGCTTTGATACCGTTTGAGACTTTGCGTTTTGTAGGGGAAGAGGCACCTGTGATTGCTGAGCATGATATCAGCTATGTACAATCTCTATCAGTGTTGAAATTATTGCAAGAGCGTGGGAAGGCGTATCAGGATATCACAAATCGAGGCACTTTATTGGCAATGGGTGCGCCGCTGTATCATGCTCCCCCTGCTGTTACCCAGCCGCCTAGTCAAGTTGATTTCAATATTGCGCGTCATTTGGTGCTTCGTGATTCTGCTCCAGAAGCTTATGCGCGTGCATTTAGACAACTGAACCTACCTTGGAAAAATCTGCCCGGTGCTAAAAAGGAATTGGAACGTTTAGAAAAACTCTTTTTCTTTAAAACCCATCGCTTGCGTATCTATAAAGAGGCCGAGGCTACTGAAGCGAATTTACAACGTCTAAATCAATTTGGGATTTTGGCCAAATATCGTTATCTGCTTTTTTCGGCACATGGCTATTTGAGTACAGATGTACCGGCTTTATCTGCGATTGTGTTAGGGCAGGTGGATAATCCAGCGGGAATTGATGGTTATGTGACGGCCGGGGAATGGCCGGGTTATGATTTGAAGAGTGATTTGATGGTGTTATCGGCCTGTGAAACGGGCGTTGGAAAAGTGGTGAGTGGGGAAGGTGTGATGGGATTGCCTTATGCGTTTTATGTCGCGGGTAATAAGAATACCCTATTAACATTATGGGCCGTATCGGATGAAGTCACAGCAGAGTTTATTGTCAGTTTTTTCAAGAAATTGAAAGCGGGGCAAGGGCAAATCGAGGCTTTGACGGCGACTAAGCGTGAGTTTATCAATAAGGGAGGGCCTTATAACAATCCTGTTTATTGGGCAGCGTTTTTGTTGTATGGTGTTTAGAATGAAATGAATGACTTGTGTGAGTGGCTTCGGATCGATTTTGCCACGGGAAAACACGGAAAAACACGGAAATATTCCGTGCTTTCTGTGTCATTCCGTGGCTAATATCCCAATTCAAAATTCTCAATTACTACCAAAGAGGAGGGCGAACACGCAGGTTAGCCCCTACTAATCAACCTAATTGATCCGGATCGATGCCTTGTTCTCGGAGTATTTGGGCAAGGCGTGCAGCACGTTGCAAGGCTTGTTCTTTTTCTTCTCGCTCTTGATCGGCGCGTTTCGCCTCGGCTTCGGCACGTTTCGCCTCAATTTCCTGGGGCAATAATAAATAATCCCCCTCTAGGGTAGCCCAGCGTAGCCACGTCGTCTCTACGTTTTTATAACGCCCATGCCAAAGTGCCAATTTCAATCCCAAGGATTGACTGGTAAAACTATCATTGTGTTTAGGCAATGCTTTATAAACGCGCTTTGACAATTCAAAACCCTGAAAATCGTCTGGATTAAAAGGATCAAACCAAAAATACTCCGCAACTTTCAGTTGATTTTGGTAAATGTCTTTCTTGCTCGTTTTATCTTTTTTAGCCGTGCTTTCAGATAACAACTCAATCACCACATCTGGACTTTTACCTTCTTCCCAAACCACCCAACTTTTGCGTTCTTGATTTCCTAAGCCCAAAGTGACAAACACATCTGGGCCTTTAAAATCCTCATTTTTGAGTTGTTTGAGGCTAAAATACACAAACATATTACCGCCCACATAACCCCGCTCACCTAACCAAGGTTCTAGCGAATCAACGAGTAAATCCATCTGTTTTTTATGTCGTTCTGT
>QNEL01000596.1 GCA_003645185.1 Candidatus Parabeggiatoa sp. nov. 3 | reverse complement strand
TACCGCAAAGGGCAACCACAAGGGATTGCCCCTACAACCGCGCCCGTAGGGGCAATCCCTTGTGGTTGCCCCCTTTCTCCTTTCTTTTTTTAAATACCTGAAAATTTATGGTTCAGTACTTATATAAGAAAGGATTTAAACCGACTACTCTCATGATCCAATCCTTTATTATATACAATCCCTGTAGTTAACGGTTTTAATCCTTTCATTAGCTTGGTTGTTGAGTTTGCTTGTTGAACCTGCCGAAACTTGATAGAACGCTGATTGCGCTGATTGTCATGATTGACGCTGATTAATATTAATCAATTCAACATTAATCTGACACGACAAAACTTTTTGGAAAGGATTCATTGATATATTTTTCAAGCTGTGGGTAAAATGTCAAAAAATCGTTTTCAAGTTGATGAAAAGAGTGAGTGAGGTAGCGAATACCGTCGCGAAGATTATTGGGTTGCCTCAGACGTTGTTCTATTCGTTCGAGTGCGCTTCTAATGCCTTCAATACTCGTATAGGATATCAGAATATTTTCTTGTTTCATGCGTTGGCTAAACATTTTTGCCCTCTCTGGAAATTGTTCTTCATATTCAGCAAGTGTTTGGTAAACGTATTGGACAAAATCAATCAGTGGTATCGAATAAAAAGCTTGCCAATGCTGACACAAAAAATGGTCATAAAAAACATCAATTAAAATACCACTATAGCGCCGGAATGGTTGAGGGATACGCTGCTTACTCTGAACGACAATGGGATGACAATCGGTATAGGAATCGATAGTTCTATGCAATTTGATGCCTTCTTGTATAGGCAGTGAGTAATCCTCTATTGTTTTTCCACGAACAAAATCTCCCAAATAATTACCGATAAGAGACGCTTGATTCAAGTTTGAAAGTGCAAAGTGTGCGAGATAATTCATACTCATTCTCCAAAAATGCTGCCAAGTGTTTTGTATAACAAGAATTTGTCTTAAAAACCTGTCACTTGATGTTCAAGTTTTTCCTGCTAATTACAATATTGAATCGATGGTAGCTGCAATGTGGGTGTTTACCCTCCAAAAATAGGCAACACCTTTAAACTAGCCCGCCTTATAAAATCAATAGCCATATCTTGCCCCTTTGACGGATGTATTTCACGCAAAAGGAAAATGCTATAATTATTCTCTAGGTACCCCTTAGGTAAAAATGTAATGGAAATAATCTTACAAGACAACAATGGCAATATTTCAGAAATTCATGGCAAAACGATAGAACGACTGATTTGTGTTGAATCTTTACATGATAATTTCAAAAAAGTGCCCTGTTTGTTTTTACTCAAACTTAATCAACTTAATGTTTGGTATCGCTTTTTTCTTGATGTCAATTTTTGCGTTTGGGAAAAGTATAAGCATTTTCCAAGGGACAATATCGAAGATACTGATGACTTTCCTTGGTATGATCTTTCGGAGAAAACAGAATTAAAAGGATTACAAATTCTTAATACCTGTGTATCTGAACAGGGAGAAGGCGTAAAATTAGAAATAGTGCTGTCAAATAATCGAAAGCTCATCTTAAGTATTTTAAGTTTTGATGGTGATACCATTTTGAAAGTACTTTAAATAGCAGACAAACCGCAAAAAGTGTTGCTACGCGACACTTTTTATGACTTTTGAAACATGAACGTAATCTTATCTTTATCAGCGTTAATCAGTTTCATCATGATAATCAGCGTTCTATTGATTTTTGGGGATAGAACGCTGATTTCTATGATTGTTGGCGATTGTTCAATGTAAGACAGTTGGAATAGTTTGCCTTAATATAAATGGAAGGTTGGTGGGCAACTTGATGGGCAACAAAAAACCGTTGCATTCAATTGCAAAATAAATTTGGAACGAAATTCGCAAATTTACAGGGCAACCACAAGGGCTTGCCCCTACAAAGGATGTATTTTACGTATTTCGAGGCGGCCAAGCCAAGGAAAAATCTTCATATTCAATGGTTAAATTAGGATTATAGTAGGGATCATGTGAAATAACATGAGGCCATTTGCCTTTCATATAATTCAGTTCATGTCGCAATCGTAGATGTTTTTTGAGCGTGTTATCGCTTCCACGACTGGCTGATTCAAGATGATAAAGTTCGGCATAAGGTGTCCAAACGATGCGATAACCTTGTTCGCGAATACGCAAGCATAAATCCACATCATTAAACGCGACTTTCAAATCTTTTTCGTTTAAGCCTCCGACTTCTTGAAAGACTCGGCGACGCATGATGAGACAAGCGGCAGTGACAGCCGAATAGTTTTGAATTAAAAACGGTTTCCAGTGATAACCTGGTGCTTCCCTAGCGAGGAATTTTAAACCATGTCCCGCCAATCCGCCTAACCCGACAATCACACCGGCATGTTGAATCGTGTCATTGGCATAATACAGTTTCGCGCCAACGGCACCAATGTCAGGCCGTAAAGCATGACTCACCATTTCAGTTAACCAGCTAGATGAAATCACTTCTAAATCATTATTGAGCAAGCCAATGATTTCGCCAGTGGCATAAGACACACCTAGATTGTTCAGTTCAGAATAATTAAACGGGCCCTGATGACGAATCACGGAAACGCTTTTATTCTGTTGTATTTCTTCTAAATAGGCTAAAGTCGCAGGTTCAACACTGCCATTATCTATAATGATGATTTCAATCGGTTTATAATCGGTTTGATTCAGTAAGCCTGAAACGGTGCCATGCAATAAAGTCAGTTTATCGCGGGTAGGTATAATTAAGCTGACAAGCGGGCGTTCAACCGGTAATGGGTAAATCACACGAGTTTGTCCAGCAATCGCTTCAACCACTTGAACGGATTGGTTTAAACGTTGAAAATGGGCTTGCAACGCTTGACAGGCGCTGTTGCCAGATGCCTCATTTTTGTCAGCCGTCAATATTGCACGCTGATGATACAAAATATGGGGAATATGACGAATGCGCTTCGCGCTGATCTGCTCAAGAAAGCGCAGCGTGAAATCATAATCCTCATGGCCTGGATAATCCGCGCTAAATTCACCGATTTGATTGATCAGACTGCGTCGATAGACGCTTAAATGATGGAGAAAGTTTTGCGAGTAAAACAAATCGGGATTCCAATCCGATTTAAAATAAGGATCAAAGCGTCGCCCTTCAGCATCTAATTGATCATGATCCGTATAAATCAGATCCGTCTCAGGATGGGTATTGAGCAAATCAACGATTTCATATAAAGCTTGAGTAGGGAGTTTATCTGCTGCCCCCATTAAGGCGATAAAATCGCCACTGGCAAGGGCTAACGCACGATTCAAATAATCTGCTAAAGGCTTGTTTTCTAAGACATTAACGCAGAATATCCTCGAATCGGATTCGAGGAATTTGATCAGGCTGTCAGGTAAAGTACCTTGATAGGCGAAGCATAATTCCCATTTTGGGAAAATTTGCGAACGTATTGATTCAATGGCATCATGCAAACCAGATTCATTTTGTTCAAGGTAAGGCATGATCAAAGAAATGAGGGGCTGAGATTGCCATTCTGCCATTTGTGCAGACAATTGTGCCGGTGTAGTTTGATTGACAATTTCATGCTGTTTAATCCATAAGGCATATTCCCGAATATCATGCCAAGGCATATAAGGTTGTAAACCTTGTTGTCGCCGACTTTGAAAATAGTTGATCTTCCAAGATTCAAAACCATTCAATAACTTATTAATATGATCGCGAGCCGTTGGCCCCACGGTTCGGCGTAGCAATTTTAAAGCGATGCGCGTGATAAGATTACCGGTTTGCCAAGTGACTGAATTATAAACGGCTAGGATATCTTGTTGGAGACTTTGCATCCATTGAATCAGCCGATTGATATCTTGAGTGCGTTGCTCCAGTGCTTGTTGTAAACGCGCAATTTCGGTTTTGTGTTGCGCGATTTCCGCTTGGGCTGCGGCAAGCTGTTCTTGATAGTCTGTTTTTTGAGTATTCATTTGTTAATGGTTCTTAAAGGTTAATGGTTAATGGTTTTTATTATACTTGTGGAATTAATTGTTGCACAGGGCGGCTCAAAATGGAGTGCTAAGGCTTCCCGTAAATGCTCTAATGCCTCCGGTTTAGTTTCTCCTTGACTATTAAAGAGTTTTTCTAATGCTTGGGCATTGGATACTCAATCTTCGTAGGGTGGGTAGCGTCTTTTTGCTGCCCACCATTTGATCTTTTTTTAAGATAAATGGTGGGCAACAAAAACACGTTACCCACCCATTTCACGCTAAAGTTTCGCGGAGCGAAACTTTAGCGTGAAATATTGATCTATTGGTGGGCTTTAAAAACACGTTTCGTGGTTGAAGTTGAGGCAAACAAAAACTTCAACCTCGAAAGGAGCCCTACAATTCCCTAAACTCCTGAAAAAAAAGTTAAGTTTATCACCTCGTTGAGTATATAT
>QNEL01000595.1 GCA_003645185.1 Candidatus Parabeggiatoa sp. nov. 3 | reverse complement strand
CCGACTCACCGAGCAACAACTGATTGAGGAAGGTAAAAAGCCTTTACCAAAAGCGTATTATAATCATGAAGGCTCGGAGCCGACGTTGATTGAACGTGTTTATCAATACGATCAAATCGCCAACTTGATTGCCATTGACGATCAACATCGGGGAAAAACGTACTATACCTACGATCCGGCCGATCGTATACTGCAAACCCAGCGTCAACCGGGTATTGAGGAAGAATTCGCTTATGATCGCGCTGGCAATTTGACTCAAATCAATGACACGATTTTAAGTTATGCTACCGGCAACCGTTTACTGAAACAAGGCGAAATAGAATATATTTATGACGACAATGGACGTTTAATCCAAAAAATAGAAAACACGGTTCCCCCCCAAATCTGGGAGTATAGTTGGGATGGCAACGACTACCTGAGCTCAATCACCACACCAAAAGGAGACGTTTGGACTTATAAATACGATGCATTAGGCCGCCGTATTCTCAAACAAGGCCCCGATAAAACCGTGCGATTTATTTGGAACGGCAACGTCATCATTCATATACTTGAGAATGACAAGCTACACTCAACATGGATTCACCAACCACGTACTTTTAAACCGCTATGCACCATCCAAAATGATCAAGTTTACTCCGTCATCTTGGATCACTTAGGCACCCCCCAAGAATTGATAAACAGCAAGGGAAAAGTTGTTTGGTTAGCCCATTATCAAACTTGGGGAAAAGTTGACTCCATTGACATAACGCAAAAAGAAGTGGATTGTCCTATTCGTTTCCCCGGACAATGGTTTGACGAAGAAAGTGGATTGCATTATAATCGCTTCCGCTATTACGATCCGCAGACAGGACGATTTATTTCTTCCGATCCGATTGGTTTAATTGGTGGGTTGAATACTTATTGGTATGCCAAAAATCCGGTGTTGTGGGTGGATGTAAAGGGGTTGTGTCCTACTCATCTCACCTTGGAAGAATACTTAAAATGGGCCGCGTCAAATTCCAGACTTGACGACTTAGAACGCGATTACGTATGTGGTATAAATTCATGCATTCCCTTGTCTTCATTACCGAACGCTTTAGGTGAGGCTATAGCCGTCATTGGGTATGAAAATGATACAAAACTTATGGTTCGTTTGGAAGCCGCAGTGGATTTAATTGTGTCCGGTGCGGAGGGGTCTGGTATTGTTATCGGATTATTTTCAATGCCTGATCCAACATTACTTACCAAGTTAGCAGCCGGAGTGGCCCTGGTACTAGTTGTTGATTCCACCGTCACAAGTGGAATCAAATTAGTCACTGGAGATCAAAGAGCTACTTTTACTGATCAAGCATTAGAGAGTGTTAAAGGCGAAGTAGGGGATCACCTAAACCAAAAGGTTTTGGTAGTGGTAGATGGTCTTCAATTTTGAGTAGAAGCCAAACAACTTCGCTCATTTATACAGAGTCTAAAAGATGAGGGTTATAAAAAGGTTGATGAGATATCCCCGTTCAAAGGGACTTCTGCTGATGAATCTACCTATATTTCTGTCGTCGAGACACCAAAAGTATCGCAGACAGCAGACTCCCACCCGAAAAAGGATAGTGGAAGCGGTTCTTCTGAGACTCAAAAAACCGTACCAGAACAAAATGTTGGTAGCAAGAAGAAGAATACTGAACCCTTACCACTAAAATCCAAGGGAAACATAAATACAATAATCGCTAATGACGAACTTGTGCATAACAGTTCTAAAAAAGTATCTAAGTATGTTTTCAATTTGGACCAAAATAGGTAATCTCAAAACAAAGTTGCTTGATCCAGTAGCTATTCAAGACTACCCAGGTTCTCAGGTTGTTAGGGAATGGAGTCTTATTGGTGAAAAATATGAGCTACCATTAAAAAACGGTAGCACAATAACAGTCTTTAAAATTCACGGCAAATCTAAGACTGATCCTACAATGCAAACTCTCGGTAATAGTATAGACCAAGAACTAAAGAAGGAGCCAGGAACGGGGACTAACCCACGAAATGTTTTTCTTGAGGATGATTGGAGAAAAGATAACTTAAAACCTGCTCCTGAAGCCAAAACAAATTGTCACGGATTATGGCTCACAGACGGTAAATTTGTCGTAGATAATCCAGAGGTTGAAAAGATCATACCTTTTTTGAAACCTACTGACAAACCAAATGTAGGTGATGTGGCCATTTTTAGGAATCAAAAAGGTAGGATTGTACACACTGAAATTGTCTCAAAAGTAGAAAACGGGGAAATTTTCTTCTGGGGAAAGGGTGGAATAGAAGAAATAACAGAACGTTTTCTTGAACAAAGAGAAAAGGATTTCGATGCGAAGCCTATATTTTATATCTTACCTGAAGATTAGTGCAGGAAAGTGAAAATTTCAATACCATGAGAATCGTTGCAAGTGAATAGTGAAAATACATTTACTTTTTACGATTTTTTATTTACAACGATTACTTTTCCAGGCAAAAGTTTTTGCGTGCAAAAACTTTTGCCTGGAAATTGAGTGGTATGAAGATTTCCGCTTTCTTGCACTAGTGCGAGAAAGTGGAAGTTCTTGTCGCATCCAAAGCTTCAAAAAATATAATTTTTCCAAGAAAACATCCTAATGGCATGAATCTTTCCGCTTTCCAACACAAGTATGCCTTTCCTATTTCCCTACAGATAAATTCAGTTTTCAATGACTGAGATTATAATGAATTACTATATAATGCAACCCTTTTTAAGCGTTATCGCTATTTTTTGTCAGTCTCAAATCGTGAAATTTGGAAATGAGCAAAATGAATAAATTGACCAATGAACAACTTTTGAGGCTTTTTACCTCAGAAAAAACTGAGGAATGCGCTCAAGCTGTTGAATATCTTTTTAAACAAAGTGTGAAATCCTTCTATTTTTTGTTGGCCCAACAAGGTAATAAAGAACCGTTAATGGCGAATTTAAACCATCCGCTCAGTGGAGCCCATACGGTTGTGGCATTTCCATCAAGAATTTATGCTTCAGGCGTTTTACCGGAATTAAGTGACGAAGATAAAGAAAAAGTGGTCACGATTGAAGTGGCTTCACTTTATCTTATTTCTGCTATCTACCACGACAAATTAATTTTTGCTTTTAATCCTCTTCTAACTGATTTAAATTTACCCGCAAACGAAGGAATAGCGGCTAATAAAGAAGAATACCTCATTCGTGGTTTTTTTTCTGCCAGAAAATGGGTTAAAAAGTGTCAAGAAGTTGGACTCGAAACCTTACGACAGCAAGATGAAGACCCGTTAAAAAGTGCTAATCTGGCTTGGTGGTAATTTAGCAAGCATAGGTGCGCCAAGCGAACATAACATGGATTAATGTCAGGTAAGTTTCGCTACGCGAACCCAGCTTTTTCTTGGAGTAAACTCAATATTCCTCAGTGGCAAAAAACGCTCAAGGAAGACTAGCGTGAACCATTACAATATTCTCGGAATTTCTATTATGACTGAATTGAACGAGAAACAATTGTTAGCATTCTTAACTTCAGAAGATGATGACAAAATTGATAAAGCCATTAAATACCTTTTTGAGCAAGGTACAAAGTCTTTAGATTTTTTACAGAACCTAGAAGGTCACAAAGAATTTTGTATTAGTAACTTATTGGGTTATGCTCAATGGTGGTGTACGGCACCCATTCCACGAGAATACCGTCCCCTAGGTTATCCAGAGTCATTGACGGAAGAGGAGAAAGAAAAAAGTATCACTGTCGAAGTGGTTTCACTTTATCTGATTTCTGCTATTTATTATGGTAGCCTTGATTTTACTGGCCGTCCCTTTCTAATTGATTTAAACTTACCTCAAAACAAACCAAGGCGAGGCAACAAAGACGAGTACATTGTTCGTGGCTTTTACTCGGCTCGAAAGTGGAGCCAAAAATGTCAAGAAATGGGACTTGAAGCTTTACGGGAGCAAGAAGAATATCCATTGGAAAGCGAGAATCTCTTTTGGTGCTAACTTCTGATACGTAGGAAGGATAAAAAATTATTCAAGATAATTTAAACCAACCGTTAACAAGTGATTGGCAGCCGGAATTTTCCAATGGTATGGATATCTCTGCTTTTCAGCACGAGTATGAGTCCCCATTTGAATAAAAAAGTAGTACATAAATTGAACGTTAAACAATTTTTTTTGCTTTTTACCTCAGAAGAAACTGAGGAATGTGCTCAAGCTTTTGAATATCTTTTTAAACAAGGTGTGGAATCCTTCGATTTTTTGCTGTCCATGCAAGGTAATAAAGAACCTTTAAGGGCGAATTTAAACAATCCACTCAGTGGAACCCTGACAGTTATGGGATTTCCATCAAGATTTTATGCATCAGGCCTTTTACCGGAATTAAGTGACGAAAATAAAGAAAAAGTGGTCACGATTGAAGTGGCTTCACTTTATCTGATTTCTGCTATCT
>QNEL01000594.1 GCA_003645185.1 Candidatus Parabeggiatoa sp. nov. 3 | reverse complement strand
TTTTATAGTTGTAAGTTATTGAAATTAAAGGAGAAATTTTTCGTCTAGGGTTGACAGGCTGTCGGGCAAATTCGCCAATTGAAACGTTCCAAAGGACAATGCGAAGGTGTTGACAGTTGACAGGCTGTCGGGCAAATTCGCCAATTGAAACACTTCTTAAATTTACGACTTCTTGCGGTAAAGTTGACAGGCTGTCGGGCAAATTCGCCAATTGAAACGAGAAAAGATCACAAAAGCCCGTCGTCCCCTCAGTTGACAGGCTGTCGGGCAAATTCGCCAATTGAAACGTTTAAAATCTTTATAACGTCCCCATTCGGTTGACAGGCTGTCGGGCAAATTCGCCAATTGAAACGTTGATTTTGAAATCTCGGTGTGTTGATGGACAGTTGACAGGCTGTTGGGCAAATTCGCCAATTGAAACAGAAACAAACCCTCAATGACATCCTTTGAAAGGTTGACAGGCTGTCGGGCAAATTCGCCCTAGTACAGCGGATCAGGGGATTGATCGGATTGGTGAGATGGCCGTTTCCAGTTATCGGGTATTTTTGATAATCAAGTACAAAAATAAGCTCTACTTGATTAAAGCAACCCCATGACGGGAAACACTCTCCCTAAACAATCCGTTTAATCCCCGGAGCCAAAGTACTCATTCTTTTTAACGCCGCTCAGTTCAGAGCAACCCCATGACTTTCAACACTCCCCCTCATCAATCCGTTCAATCCCCTGATCCGCTGTACTCATTCTTTTTAACGCAAAAGGCGCAAGAGGCGCAAGAGACGCTAGATTTCTCTACTGAACGTCTTTTGCGCCTTTTGCGCCTTTTGCGTCTTTTGCGTTTATATACGATATCAATCGCTAGTTCACCAGTTACATTCGACATAAAACCCGCATGAAAAATGCTCCTCAAAAATATTTTTAATGGCTATCCGTGCCAACTATAATATCTCGAAACCGTTGCCATTCAGGTAACCATGTCCACACAGGTTCTTCTGACTCTTCGATTCCTTTTATAATTTGTCCACGAAACACCACTGGGGACGAAAAATCAAATTTCCGCAGTTGATCCCGCATGCCGTAAAGCAAGTCTTTACCTGAAAAGTAAGTTAAAAAGTGCTGGTAACGACACCCCCCTGCCTGACAATCTTGACGCAGTTCTTCAAATTGGTTGACTACCTTAAGCTCTGGCATGATCAAATTCTGTTCATAGTGTTTAATGAGGTTTCTGATCTGATTGCGACAATTTTCCCCTTTCAATCCCTTATTTTTAGGAAAATGGTAAGCTTTTTCTCGTTCTTCTCCCCAAAAATTATTGAGCGGTACGATTTGAATACGAGCCAGAGAAAGTGCGATTCTCGCTGCGGTATAATCTGCTATGAGATGGGCACTTGTCTGCAATGCGGTGCGGTATTCAGTGAGTGGGGGAGCCTTAGAACCAAGCGCACGTTTTACCACGGTGGGATCAATCAGATAATTTTCAATTTCTTTTCGCTCCCAATACCAACCGATTTGTACCTTCTTTTGATGATCCGTCACATACCAGTTATGAGGCTGATGGGTAGGCGCGGAAGCAGAAGCATCAAAATCCCGATCCTTGATGCCAGCTACCTTCAATGCGCTTTGATTAGCCTCTCTCGCACCAAGAACCCGTTGAGGAATAATACGCTTGCTACCAACCGCTTTCACTACGCAAGTTCTCGGCAATAAAGTTGACAAAACACGTATATCAAGACTTTTCGATTCGCCTTCGCAATAGAGTACTTTTACAGACACAACGAACCTCCAAGCAAACGGTAAGTATCTTCTTCACCAATAATATCACTCACCGCTTCAGAATGCGTCGTAAAAATAAACTGACAAGTTGGCCCAATCTTGGGCAGTTGGCGCACTAAAAACTGTGCCGCTGGGGGGTGAAGATTGAGATCAATTTCGTCAATCAGAACAATGGAATAAGCAATTTGTTGCCGGACAAATTCATAGAGAATAGGAAAGACTGATTGTTCCCCAGCAGACATTTCTACAATATCATAGGTATGATGTCCGTCATTGATCACAAAATAGGCATTTTCAGCGGTAGGTGAATCAATACTGGGTATCTCCTGTAAACCCACAAAGCTGCGTTCTGGAAAGATTGAAGTGTAAAGATTCTCCAACGTGCTTAAGTAATCCATTGAATCAGCTTGATTCCCCGAATCTCGCCGACGTTGCCATTCAATCAGATACTGGCGCAAAAGGCCAACACCTAATTCAAAAGAAATTCTACCTGGTTTTTCCAGTTCTCCCATGCTATCGGCATAAGGATTTGAGCGGAGATTGCGGAATTGGTCGAACCAAAAAATACCGGGCAATTTGGAAAACAGTGCGCGTACAGATGAGTTTGATTTCAACAAGCTTTTGGCATAGTAACGTCCCTGAAATTGCAAACGCTCGGCTGGTGTCTGCCCCGCTTTCCAATAATCACCGTTTATGCTCACTTGAACACAATGGCTATCTCCAGGTTCAATAAAGGCCTGTTCTGATTGAAATTCCTTTGGTTGTGCAGCGTACCAATTTTGTGCAACTTCGCGTGTTGTTTCAATTTCCTCAGGTTCAAATGAGACTTCCAAGTGAATACGTGGTATGCCCGATTGCCAAAGCCGTCCGGGCAAAAAACCTAACCAATTGAAGTCAGAAACACTTTGAATTTGTCGAGTTGCTAAGGCGAGTGGGAGGGCTATTGCTTGCAACAAAGTTGTTTTACCAGAACCATTATCACCCAATGCTAAAAATCGGTTACTGACTTCAGATAAGGTTTTGTTCTTGAAAGACACTGAATGATTTTCAAATAACTTGAAATTTTGGATAGATATCGACTCGATTTTCATATTTTTTTCATTTTTTCATGATAACTTCTTAAGTGGCATCATGATGCTCAGGATTAATCAGCGTTCTATCTTCTATATTTATAACGAGACATCATCAAGATGACATCACTACCCGTTTTTCATTTGAATAAATGAGCTTGTAATTCGATTCAAATAACCATTGAGCCATTTTCAACAACGTTGATTTCTTCTCATTTTGTTTCCCTTCAATATAAAGCTTCCCATAAATCAAGGTGAATTTTGAAGACGAGCATCGAAAACTCGAAAGCGCCTTTAGCGTCTTTAGCGTCTTTAGCGTTTTCTTTAAATCTTTTTAACGCAAAAGGCGCAAGAGGCGCAAGAGACGCTAGATTTCTCTACAGAACGTCTTTTGCGCCTTTTGCGCCTTTTGCGCCTTTAGCGTTTATTATTGTCTTAAAGTATTTAGGACTTTTTCCCAAATCGGGCTAACAATTCCTCACGAGACAGACGTGGCAACAAACGTGCGGATTCGTCGAGGGGTAATTGGACTAATGGTTCAACTACCCGCGATAAGACTCTGTCGATTTTACCAAATCGGGCTATGAGCCAGCTTTTTACAAATACGCGCTGCGCTTGTTTTACACCTTGTTTTACACCTTGTTTTACACCTTGTTTTACACCTTCTTGCAAGGTTTCTTCTCGCCATTGCATATAAGCGGGTGATAAGTTCATGAGTAACTCCTTATCGTCGGTTGTCAATCTGTTTTGGGTTTCGAGGTTAATATGCCAAGTAGACAGTAATTCTAATACGTTACTGCGTAAAGCCTCTCCTTTGGGCAACGCCATGATTTCATCAATGGCTTGTTGTTGGGTTTTCCCCTTTCCTAAAATCCTTAACCAAAGCGTTTCAGGTGTTGTGGGTAATCGATCAGCAACGACAATTGCACTTCTAAAGCCTTGATAAAAAAAATAAACGCCTTCGCCCCACTGGGGTAATTTGGGTTCTGCGTTAAAGAAATTCAATAAATTGTCCGAAGCAGAAGTCGTTATGATCCATAAACTAGGCAGTGCATTTTCGGTTAACGATTTTTTGGGCGTACTCTTGTTCGCTTGACGGATTAATTCGTCATGTAGTGCGAACAGTTTGAGCATACATTGACGAATTTCTACTTTACTCGGTTGTTTTCTAAAGGGTTCTAATAAACAAGCCTTTGTTGTCATTTGAGTGAGTAAACCAAGATTTTGCTGAACTGTTATCGGCTTAAAATAAACATCCGCATAACGGGAAACGCCTTGGATTTCATAATTCAAATAAACTAGCCCATCAGGTTCGAGCAAGTCGCCAAAGTATTGTTTTGAAAATTGGTCATGTTTTTGTCGTATCATTTTGTTTTCATTTACCCAATTTGAAAATTGATCGTGTCATCTGGGTAATCAGGTTGTTCACTTCGGGCGAACACGCAGGTTCGCCCCTACATAAAATATATTAAGTACTGAACCATAAATTTTCAGGTATTTTAATTAATAGAAACAACCAAGAAGAGGGGCAACCACAAGGGATTGCCCCTACGGGCGGGTCGTAGGGGCAATCCCTTGTGGTTGCCCCTTGC
>QNEL01000593.1 GCA_003645185.1 Candidatus Parabeggiatoa sp. nov. 3 | reverse complement strand
ACTACGCCTATCAACGTTGGGGAGCCGTTGCGAAAGTTAAGGATTTAGAAACCCGATATCCGCAATTGCTGTCCTCCAAAACGGCCCGTGCCATGAAGGCAGATGTGACTATTTCAGGAACGCTCTTGGCTTCCATTTCAACCAAAGGCGATGGGCAATGGCTGGATTTGAACAGTATCATGAAAGCTGCTCAAACCCTCTCTGGGGAAATCGTGTTGGGGCAACTCTTGGAAAAAATGATGCTCATTGTCATTGAAAATGCAGGGGCAGAAAAAGGCTTTTTGTTACTTCCTCAACAAGAACAGTGGTTTATCGAAGCTAAAGGGCAAGTGGATAGCGATGAGGTTAACGTTTTGCAATCTATTCCTCTTGAAAATCAACCCATTGCACAAACGATTATCCAATATGTTGAAAGAACCCAAGAACATCTTGTTTTGCCTGATGCGAGCAAAGAGGGCCAATTTACCCCTGATCCGTACATCAAAAAACAGCGTCCCAAATCCATATTATGCCTCCCCTTGCTTAATCAAGGACAGTTGACGGGTATCTTATATTTAGAAAACAATCTGGCAACCGGTGCCTTTACCCAAGAACGGTTAAAAGTGCTTAACCTGTTGTCATCACAAATCGCCATTTCTATTGAAAACTCTTTTTTATACAACAACTTAGAGCAAAAAGTCGCAGAGCGTACCGACGAATTGGAACAAGAAATCGTGGTCAGAAAAGAGGCTGAAGAAGCGGCCCAAGTGGCGAATCAAGCCAAAAGCACTTTCTTAGCCAATATGAGCCATGAACTTCGCTCCCCGCTTAACGCGATTCTGGGCTTTGCCCAAATTCTAACCCGTAGCCAACAACTGGATAAGGAAAATCAACAGAATGTCGGTATCATCAGTCGCAGCGGTGAACACCTCCTCAGTCTGATTAACCAAGTACTTGATCTGTCCAAGATTGAAGCGGGCCGTACCACACTCAATGAAAACCATTTTGACTTTTATCGTCTGCTGGATGATTTAGAAGATATGTTTCATCTAAAAGCGGATGATAAACACTTGCAACTGCTTTTTGAACGTGAACTATCGGTTCCCCAATACCTTTACACCGATGAAGTCAAAGTGCGTCAAGTGTTGATTAATTTGCTCAATAATGCGTTGAAATTTACGGTAGAAGGAGGAATCATAGTACGAATCAGCGCGAAAACCAAAGTTCAAGCGGATTTTAACCTGCAATGCTCAGTGATTGAATTTGAAGTAGAAGACACCGGCCCAGGCATTGCATCAGATGAGTTAGACGAACTGTTTACCGCGTTTGTGCAAACAGAGGCAGGCAAGCAATCTCAAGAAGGTACCGGCTTAGGTTTGCCCATTAGTCGCAAATTTGTTCAATTAATGGGTGGCGACGTGGTAGTAAGCAGTGAAGTTGGACGGGGAACCACGTTTCAATTTCAGATTCAATGTCAATTATCCGAAGCCACTAATATTAAAAAGGCCGCCCATGGCAAACGAGTCATTGCTTTAGCCCTCAATCAACCGCGCTATCGGATTTTAATTGTCGATGACAAATGGAGCAATCGGCAACTCCTTATCAAATTACTCAATCCACTGGGTTTTGAACTCAGAGAAGCTGAAAACGGGCAAGAAGCGATTGAAGTCTGGGAAGAATGGCAACCGCATTTGATCTGGATGGACATGCGGATGCCGGTGATGGATGGTTATGAAGCCACTCAACGGATTAGAGAACATACCAAAGGCCAAGCCACCGCTATCATTGCCCTGACGGCCAGTGTGTTAGAAGAACGGGCCGTCGTGCTTGATGCGGGTTGTGATGACTTTTTACGCAAGCCGTTTAGAGAAAACGATATTTTTGAGGCGATGCACAAACATTTGGGTGTGGAGTATATCTATGAGGAACCCATCGCAACGTCGATGATCGATTCCGAAGCTGATGTGTTAACGCCTAGCAATCTGGCGAGCTTGCCAGCGGAATTGCTGGCCCGTTTTGAGGATGCGACTGATCGCAATGATCTCGACAAGATAGAAAGTATTATCACTGAAATTCGTTTACAGCATATAGGATTGGCCAATGGCTTGGTTGAATTGGCTGAACTATTTGATTATGATGCCATTTTAGATTTGATTCGAGAAGCACAAGGAATTCAATCATGAACGATACTGTTGATATCTCAAATTCTAATATTCTCGTGGTCGATGATACGCCAGCTAATTTACGTTTATTGATAGGGATATTACGGGAAGTGGGATATAAAGTGCGTCCGGCTAACAATGGGCCGCGGGCGTTAACGTCGATAGAAAAAGAATCTCCTTCACTCATTTTGCTTGATATTATGATGCCCAATATGGATGGTTATCAAGTCTGTGAGCATTTAAAAGCTCATGAAGAAACTCGTGAGATTCCCGTGATTTTTATCAGTGCGTTGAATGAAACCTTCGATAAAGTCAAAGCCTTTTCCGTGGGTGGCGTAGATTACATTACTAAACCCTTTCAAGCTGAAGAAGTCTTAGCGCGTGTAGAAACTCATTTGAAATTGCATGAATTGCAACGACAACTCAAAAAAGAAAATCTGCGAATGAGAGCAGAGTTAGAAGTCTCGCGCCGTTTGCAACAAATGTTGCTACCAACTGAAAAGGAACTTAAGCAAATTGACGGTTTAGATATCGCCGGCTTTATGGCACCGGCCGAAGAAGTAGGTGGTGATTACTATGATGTGCTTCAACATCAGGGACGAATTTTGTTTGGAATCGGTGATGTCACTGGGCATGGTTTAGAAAGTGGTGCGTTAGCGATTATGGTGCAATCATCAATCCGCACTTTGCTTGCCAATAATGAAACCGATCCGGTTAAATTTTTCAGCGCACTGAATCAAATGGTTTTCCATAACGTTGAGCGAATGAACGTGGAAAAAAGTTTGACATTGGCTTTAGTCGATTATCAAGACAAGCAACTTTATTTAAGCGGACAACATGAAGAAATGATTGTCGTCAGACAGGGAAAATTGGAATTAATCGACACGATGGATTTAGGTTTTCCCATCGGTTTAGATTTCGAGATTGCTGATTTTGTGAAGCAAACCAGCGTGCCATTGAATGCCGGTGATGTTGTGGTGCTTTATACCGATGGCATTACTGAGGCTGAAAATATTGATAAACAAATGTATGGATTAGAACGCCTTTGTGAAGTTATCCGCCATCTGTGGCAACAAACAGCCCACGAAATCCAACAAGCGGTGATTGAGGATGTACGGCAATTTATTGGTGAGCAAAAGGTGTATGATGATATTACTTTGTTAGTGTTAAAACAGCAATAACCAACCATAACGACAAGGATTGTATATAAGAAGGGATAAACATATACTCTTTGCTGGATTAAATTTAACTTTTATAATTTTTTGGCAACCCCAGGTTGCACCTCAATGCCACCTTCGCCTTCGCCTGGGCTTTCGCGGTGGTTCGCCCCTACAACCCCGTCATGACGTGGGGTTTTGTAGGGGGCATACCACCGCGAAAGCCCTTAACGAAGGTGGCATTGAGGTTGCACCTGGGGCTATGATCTCGCTACGCTCGGCAACGAAGTTTCACATTCAACCCCTACGGTGCCTTAGCTTTTTAAGATTTTTTTGATCGATTTGCTTTTGTAGTCCATCCAATCGCGAAAGTTTTTAAAAGTTTAAATTGTGCCCGCGTGCAGTATAAAAAGGGATAAACCTAAACCGAGCCACGTTCTAATCATAACTATCCTAATAGACACTTTGCGAAATGTTTTCGACTAACGCATCAATGTCTTTTAATTCCGCACTCAAGGCTTGTCGTACCGTTTTCCGCAATTGTCCAAGTTGGTGCGTTGTTAAGTTTATCACTCAAAGCCAACAATAACGTCGTTTTAGCAATTTGCACTAAGAGCGGATGAATATCGATACCAATAACTTGACGGCTTAATTGTGCGTGTTTTTTTTCGTTCCAAATTGATTTTGCGTGTTTTTTTACGTTCCAAATTGATTTTGCGTGTTTTTGGAATGCCTCTTATTTTGCGTGTTTTTGGAATGCCTGTTATTTTGCGTGTTTTTTTACGTTCCAAATTGATTTTGCGTGTTTTTGGAATGCCTGTTATTTTGCGAGGATTTGATAATAGCGACTTTATGATGATGCTAAGTATAAATGAATGAGGTGGGCAACCACGTTGCCCATCTTACCGCAAAATCAATTTGGTTTGAAAATTCTTCGCAAAGTTTAAAAAAGTGAGGAAGTGGCTTGACGGAAACGGGCCAATAAAAATCAACGACTTACAGCTTATAGCTCAAATCCCCTTTCAAAACTTTAAAAATAGTTATCCCTAACCGTTTTGTTGGTAACATTTAATGAAAGTACCATTCCTTGTAGGGTGGGTAGCGTCTTTTTGCTGCCCACCATCACCCAATTACTTACGCTTCATCACTCTT
>QNEL01000592.1 GCA_003645185.1 Candidatus Parabeggiatoa sp. nov. 3 | reverse complement strand
GTTTCAACAGATTTAGAATTCCTGATTCGTCTAAGAAGGTTTTGTACCTTTTTTTGCTGAAATTGTTCTTGAAACAGGGTATTCCAGCCATATTCAATAAATAAAGTCTTACGAAAAATTCGAGGAGATGTTTTTCCTTTTTCTAACAAATCAGTCAATTTTTCAGCAAACAAAATACGATTATCTAAATCCAAACCTTGTACTGCTAGGATAACAACATGTTTTTCAAGATCAGTAAATTTGTCACTTGATAAAACCTCAAGACTGTCCTTAATATAAAGGTTTATATTCTTGAACAAATAATGAAATTTTTCGGATATCCAAATATCAGGAGATGCTGTTAAATCACCCACTTCTTGAGCAATTTCTGTGACATAAACGGGAAATTTAATGACTTCCATATTGTTCACGACTGAAGCAACAACAAATAAAGGACTCATAAACAGAATAAAATAGATTTTTGGCATGATAAATAACTGAGTAGGTAGAGTTAGCCGCCGTCACTCAACAAATATGAAAAGTCCGGTTACGCAAAGAGCAATCCGCTCTTAATGGTGAAACACCTCCAACACTTGCTTATGGTGTGCAAATGGCTATCACAATAACCCCCTTTTTCCAGGCCATTTGCACAGCCGCAGACGTGAGCTAAGTTATTTAGCACTTAGGCAACTCGCAAAAAATAATCTACCCAAAAAGGGGCAACCCTACGGATTGCCCCTACCGTCGGGGTTGTAGGGGCAATCCCTTGTGGTTGCCCAGTGGTATATTAATTTTTTCGAGTTACCTTACATAAGGAAATGGCATACGAAATACGATTGTTCCGTCGTCGGATTTCAGTATCATCTCCTTAGTTTTCTTAAGGATATCTAAAGTGACTTGGCTTTTCCAAGTTTGACAAAAGACAAACAATTGACAATTTCCCGTTTCGCACATATAGATATACGCATTGATTGTCTCAATACCAGAGCCATAGGAATGAAAAAAACCGACGACTTTTATTCCTCTACCTAAACCTAAATCTAAATCAATCTCTTGCGAAGAGATGGGAATATGTCGCTTCATTTCAACAATGAGCGTTTTTAACTCATCTAGTCCATCAGTCATGTACGGAAATGGAACAGGATAATTGCGAGCGTAAGCCTCTCCAAAGGTAACCGCGATGAATATAACGGCTACTATAATAACGGCTACTAATCGAAGGCACATAATGTTCCACAGTAAACGGGGTAGTTGCGTTCCCCATATTGTGTGTTGTCTCTGCTTTGATTTATGGGACATATTATTATTTTTCCTTTTGCATCAAGATTATCTATGTAACCACCTTTACCAGCCTTGTGGGACCACAAACCACCTTCATCTTGCCTGTATACATGAAAGTCTCCACGAATCCATTTTGGATCCAAAAAAATCTGTATTTTGTGATAAGCTTTTGAACATTCCCCTCCACACGAGCCTTCTATATCATTTTCTGGCTCAATCAAACCATCTTCTTTGGCACCACTTATTAGGTTCTTGCAAGTAGGTGGAAAAAAAATAGGTGCGTAGTATTGATCACCTGGATTTCCATGATAACCAGGTATATTTAATGCGTAGGCATAACAATTTGTGGCTACTCTTATATATGATTGGTCCCAAAATGCTTGGTTAAATGTCATATCAAGATCATTCCAAGATCTTTTTTCTAATCCAAACGGATCAACAAAACTTACCGGATTCCCCGACACATAAACATACAAATTCACAGACGAAATAGGATCAAGCCTCAAATACCTACCTGTCGTTGCCTCATAATAGCGCCACCAATTATAATGCAGCCCAGTTTCCCCATCAAAATACTGCCCCGCAAACCGCAGATGATTCTCCACCAAATCCACATCAACTCGTGCTTTCCCAAAGGCTTCATAAACCGCTTCCCAAACCACATTACCTTGGCTATCCAGTAATTTCTGCGGTGTACCAAGATGATCGGTTTGATACCAATAATAACTGCCATTGGTTTTCTGGAATAAGGGGTTAGTTGTCCACATTGAATTGGGGCGATAACCATAACCCTTGATTTCGACACCATTGTCATCGTATTCACCGATAAGTCCTTCAGCAGCATAAACAAAATAGGTTTTAACCCCTTCGACTTCTTTCCAGATTCGACGGCCAAATGGATCGTAGTCGTATTCTGCGATGAGATTACCTTCGCTATCTGTTACCCGAACTAAACGGCCCTCAACATTATACTCGTAATGAGTGACTTGACTACCATCCGTCTTTTTAACCAAATTCCCAGCAGCATCATACTCAAATTCGGCATCACCATAACTGAGTAGTGCGTTGTTGGCATCATAGCTTCCTTCTACACCAGAAGCACTTAAACGATTAGCCAGTAAGTCGTAGGTATAATGCTCATCTTCAAGCAGTGGATTGGTGGCCTGGGTTAAGCGAGATAACTCATCGTATTGATAAGCGTATTCACCCTGTTCCGTTGTTTTTTTCGTGATGTTGTTGCTTGGTGAGTGTTCATACTCGTAATCCATCAGAAATTGTTGTGTCGGATCTTTAACGGCTTTGGACAGCAAGCGCATTAAGGGATCGTAGGCTAAATCAATCTGGCTGCCACCGGGTAGGGTGATTTTCGCTGGACGATTCCAGTGATAAGTGTTGTATGTTACTCTACCGGCATTGGGAATGTCAATCGCACTTAGGCGGTTATTCTCGTCATACGAGTAGGTGATTTTGACACCATCAGGGCCGGTGAAGGATTTCTTCAGGCCATTGGCGTAATATTCATAGCTGTGGCTTAAAGTAAATGAACCATAATCAACGGTTTCTGTCAGTTTCTGGCCTAATGCGTCATAAGTATAAATCGCTGAGGTGGTGCCGTCATCGTAGGAAACTAGGTTTCCGACGACATCATAAGTCAACAGAACGGTTTTCACCGGAATTTGGTGATCATCCGCAGTATAATAATCGACTTGCGTTAAACGAGAAAGCGCATCGTATTGGTAAGCCATCTTCTGCCCTGAAGTGTCAAGACGAGCACTTTTATTACCGGCGGCATCATATTCATACAGGGTGATTTGGCCTTCTGGCAGAATCTGTTTGATTCTATTATCGTTTTTGTCGTATTCATAACGAGTGATACCGCTTTTGGGATCATGAACGGCAATGATATTGTCTCTGGCATCGTATTCTAGCCGAGTGACACCGCCTTTGGCATTGGTGACTTTGGTTAGCCTTTGTAAAGCGTCGTATTCAAAAGAGCTTTTTTTGCCTTCTTTATCGGTTTGGCTCAAAATGTTTCCGGCTGCATCGTATTGATAATCCACGGAATAATTCGTGTCTTCATCAAGAATGTCTGTACTACGAATCAAGCGTTGCAATTTGTCATAATAACGCCGTTGGCGGTAAGTCGGATACTCTATTTCCAGCGGTAAATCACTCATTGTGACGCTTTCCTGATTTCCGGCACGGCTGCCTCTACGCAATGAAGATGTGTTGTTGAGCGAATAATGGAAATTGGTTTCGTTATTCGCTCCGTCAATGGAAGTCAGCAAATGCCCTTCATTATCATACGAGGCATTGAAGCTACTTTTTCCTTCTTCGTCCGTTATCTGGGTTGGTAGGCGATTTTTATACGCGATTTCGCTTTCATGGCCTTTTGGGTCAACCGTTTTGATTAATTGGTTGCGTGAGTTATAAACAAATTGCCACTCATTTTCTGCCGCATCCCGAATTTGCGTCAAATTATCAGCGGCATCGTACTGATAACTGGTAATCTGGCCCAAGGGGTTGGTTTGTGACAGTAAACGACCCTTTTTATCATAATCGTACTCCGATATAAATCCCCGTTTGTCTTTTATTTTTTGAGGATTGCCTAAATTGTCATACTGGAGAAATTCCATCTTGTGGCCTAATGGATCCGTGATGGAAGTGATATTGCTCAGGTTGTCATAAGTCAAACGGCTTGTGGTTTCTTCAGTATTGGCATCACCTTGACGAGTCAGGGCGGTTAATTGATGTTGGCTGTCATAAGAGAAATGCGTGACTTTTTCAACTG
Organism: Candidatus Parabeggiatoa sp. nov. 3; assembly: GCA_003645185.1. GTDB lineage: Bacteria > Pseudomonadota > Gammaproteobacteria > Beggiatoales > Beggiatoaceae > Parabeggiatoa. The sequence goes on along the minus strand of QNEL01000592.1, from coordinate 399 downwards.
GGCTGCCAACAGCCTGATTCCTTCGTGACAAGTTTCCGGAATCATCGTATTGAGACTGGGTTTTGTGCCCTAAACGGTTGGTAAATTGAGTGGGCCGGTTGAAACGATGATCGTATTCAAACGATTTGGTGGTGTTATCGGGATAAACCACTTCACTCACATTGCCCCATTCATCGTATTTGCGATGTGTCATCATGCCTTGAGCGTTAGTCATTTGCAAATCACGCCCATTGCTTCCGAGTTTTTTCACGACTCGGCCGTTGATCACGACTTGCTTGGTTTTGCCGTCTTTATCTGCCCAAACTTCTTTGACACGCCCTGAACTGCTGTTGGTCAAGGTATAATATTCTTCCTTGCTGTCATCATATTCATATTCAAAGGAAAAACTATCCCCCTCGC
>QNEL01000591.1 GCA_003645185.1 Candidatus Parabeggiatoa sp. nov. 3 | reverse complement strand
TAAAACATTTTCAGTTGATTCAATCTCTATTCTCATAAAAGGTTCGAGTTTATTTTCAGAATTAATTCTTAAATCACTTTTTTTAAATGTAATTCCACTCACATTTGGGAATTTAGTCAGCATAGCTCCAAATCCAATGGCAATAGCATCTAAAATAGTCGTCTTTCCAGCACCATTATCAGCAATAATGACATTAATATCTTTATTGAAAGTGATGTTTAACTGATCAATTAGTCGAAAATGAGTGACTTTTAATTTTTTTATGTTATAAATTTGCATATCTATTTGATTCTAAAGAATATTGTTAATAGAAACCAGTAAATAAAGCTTATCTCTCGCCATCGCTATCTCCAAAAAACAGTTTGAATTCTCCAATGAAGGGAATCGCACCATATTTACCTTTAAAATAATCGCTTTTATAACGATTTTCAGAAAGCCGTTCATCTTCATCCCACTCATAATCCGCTAACGAATATAAATCGGTTGAACCATACTGATCTTTTTCAGTAAAGCAAATTTGATCTCGACGGAAAAAACGTTGGCTCAATAAGTTAGTATCATGCGTCGCAAAAATCAATTGCGCGTGGTTTGGATTACTCTCAGTTGAATGAAACAAATTAATGATAAAACGCATTATCATCGGATGTAATTTGGAGTCTAGCTCGTCAACCACCAAAGTTTCGCCCTTTTTCAACGTTTCTATTAGGGGAGCAGATAAGGCAAATAATTTTTGGGTGCCTTCAGATTCATCTTCCAGACTCCATAATACTGAGTCAGTCACCAAACCCGCCGCGTTAAAGACACTGTGTTTAGTCACTAACATTTTGCCTTTAGAAACAATCTGTTGTTTGAGTGCGTCTGGAAAGTTTCCAGATATATCTTGTGGTTTAACTTTTACCAAATCAATGTCTTCAATAGCCGTATCAGCCGCTTGGAGAAACTTTAATATCTCTTGTTTGTATAACGCATCGCCTAATTTTTTAACGGAACCCCCCTCAAAAGTATCTGTCTTCGTCGCAAACAAGACTTTTAAATCATTAGTGAACCAATCCATGACTTTTCTGGAAAAGCTGCCATTGAATTGGGAAACCACGGCCAGAAAAAGGGCCCTTTCTCTTGTGAATTTGGATTGTTGGTTATCGACTAATGGTGCGCCTTCTGAAAAATGTTCACCTAGCACAATGGTGTCAGCCTCATTCTCAAATTTTCTCTCAAATAATCTGATTTCTTGCTCAGAAAGGGCATAATAAAGCCATTCGTGATGAACACGCTTGGCATCAATCACAAAGCCGTAGCGATAATAAACATCTTCATAAAGAAAAGAAACTTCAAATTCACTGGGGGAATGAGCGGTGTCGGTATTCAGTTTAAACTGTTCAATATCAATCTCCTTTTCTGACTGTAATTCAAAGGAATTAACCACAAAATTTTTCATAAACTGCATGGCTTTGATGAGATTAGTTTTGCCACTGGCATTGGCACCATAAATCACAGCGGTTTTGAGTAAATGTTGTCCACAGATTGGAAAAACATTATATCTTTCATGCTCGGTGATTTCTGCCGAAGCATACAGACTTAACGTGATCTCATTTTTAAAAGACAGAAAATTTTTGACACTAAATTCCAATAACATATTTTTTCCAACGATAGTAGATAATTAGCAAGTCAATTAATCGAACAGTGGCTTACTAATAGAATTGGGTAAACACTTTTTGCCATTAATCCAAATCGCACCATAAAAATCGGCTCCCTTAAAATCCCGCCCTTTCAAGATTGGCTTGCTTTAAATTGCCCCTTTCAAAATGCGCTTGCTTGAGATTGGCATAATAAAAAATGAGAAACCACGCCATTTCTGAACAATCTTTTCGTAAACCGATAGCCGACAACGCACCTTTCATTTCAATTATTGCGTTTTCAAAACGGATAACAAAACGGTAAGCAAATACCTTAGTAAAGGTATCCACAAATTTTGAAAAAACCATTTTAAGCTCACGGTTTAATATCGAAATAGGCTTTTTAATTATACTGTCCACCGTTATAATTTGCGCTTTTGCATTTTGCAAGAAATAGAAGAGGTTAGTCACCACCACCTGACTTGAGCTGTTAGAATCAATAATAGCGACCTTATGACGATGCTAAGTATAAAATGCCGCTTTGTTTATTCATAATTGTTAATTAACAATTCGTTTTTGTAAATAGAAATGAATAATCCTTGCTTAAAATGTGCCCTGATGAAAAACGGACACATTTTACCAACTCATACTCGAACAAATCAATGAGATCTGATTCAATTGAATTTTGTTTTTCTATATTTTTATGTTCGCATACAAGAACAACGCCTACGTCGCAGCCGGTTTGAACTGCCCTCTCGTCAAAATCTCATCCGTTGTATTGTTGATGAACAGGCCGTTAATGGAACAGGCGAAATACTGATGATCGACAGCCAACAGTTTGACACAACAATCTGAAAGCGGGTGTACCCTAGAAGATAGAACGCTGATTTAACTGATGTTCATGATTAACACTGATTAAAAAAATCCTGATTTATAACTATAATCAAAAAGCGCCATTATTTCTGGTGTCCCCAAAATACGTTACAATCAGGAAAATTAATCCGTCTATGGAAATCAATCCTTCTACATTGCCAATGAATGTATCATTCTTTATGGCTACCCCATACCGATTTCTATTTCCCTTTTATCATTGTGTTGGCAATGTAAAATAAAATAGGCAACCTTCACCTTCTGTCGTTTCAAGTCCAACATGCCCACCCAGTTTTTCTACAACCTGTTGCACTATAGATAAACCCAAACCATGTCCTTCTACATGGCCAGTGTGTAAACGAGTAAATGGTGTAAATAATTTGCTTTTATCTTCTTTTGTAATGCCTAAGCCATTATCGCGTATCCAAAAACGTATTTTATGCTTCTCCACAGGCTCTGCACCGAGTTCTAAGCAAGGCGGGTTTCCACCATATTTAAGGCCATTGCTAATATAATTACTCCAAACTTCTTCAATCCAAGGCGCATAACCCAAAGCTACTGGCCAATTTTCGGGTAAATTAATATCAGCTTGATATTTTTTAATCATATAGGAAAGACGTTGCATCACCTGAGTAATGATATCGGACATATTAAGTGGTTGGGTTGCAACGTTACTTTGTTTACTTACCCCGGCTAGCAATAACAAAGCATCAATGATACTGACCATTTTGTGTCCGGCTTGTTCAACCATAACTAAAGTCTCTATCATTTCTTGATCAGGTGGCTGTTCAGGAGAACATTCTGCTACCAACATTTCCGTATAACCAATTATCGCATTCAAAGGGTTTTTGAGATCATGCGCCACCGTGTGAGCAAAAGCATCTAGCTCCATGTTACGATTTTCCAGTTCCAGAGTACGCGCTTCTAATTGTTTCTTTAGATTAGAAAAATGCAGTTGAGAAGTCACACGGGCTAAAACTTCTTCATGTTGAATAGGTTTTGTGATGTAATCTGCTGCCCCCAATTGAAAACCTTTGACTTTATCAAGCGTATCAGCTAATGCCGTCATAAAAATAACCGGAATTTCTTTAGTTTCTTCCCCAGATTTCAGAATTTGGCACGTTTCAAAGCCATCTATCCCTGGCATCATCACATCCAATAAAATTAAATCAGGTTGTGCATATTTCGCTTTTTGAATAGCTCGTTTACCATCCCCCGCTACCAACACTTTAAAACCGTTATCAGTCAAAAAATCGAACAAAACACTTACGTTAGCAGCTATATCATCAACAATTAAAACCGTACCTTGATGGGACTTTCTAATGCTCATTTCAGAACGATCCTCGTGTCAGTTATCAGTTCCACGCAAAAGTTTTGCGCGCAAAACTTTTGCGTGGAAATCAGTTTCAGGCAAAAGTTTCGCTCCGCGAAACTTTTGCCTGAAAATCAGTTATCAGTTCCACATTTCACGCTTAAGTTTCGCTCCGCGAAACTTAAGCGTGAAATAAAGTTTTTTGCGCGCAAAAAACTTTTGCGTGGAAATCAGTTATCATGAGTTATCCAACTCTATGAAGGCCCGAATTTCGTTCCAAATTTATTTTGCATCTGCCCGAATTTCGTTCCAAATTTATTTTGCTGCCCTCTTTTCAAACCAAATTTATTTTGCATCTGCCCGAATTTCGTTCCAAATTTATTTTGCATCGGCCCGATTGGAATGCCTGTTATTTTCGCGAAGGTGTGATTGAGATTGATAATGACCCTTTTTTTGGGAATGCGCCCCTATTCCAGGCAAAAGTTTTTGCAAAAACTTTTGCTTGGAATTCACTTTTCACTTTTATAGCACTACCCTAGTGCAGTAAAGCGGAAGTTTCAATACCATTGAAAAACCGGGGCAACCACAAGGGGGGCAACCACAAGGGATTGCCCCTACAAACCGTTCGTAGGGGCAACCCTTGTGGTTGCCCCTT